>NZ_JBEXCV010000049.1:0-55688 GCF_040605455.1 Embleya sp. NPDC005575
TTCGCGTCGAGCGCCGCGGCGGCGGCCGCGGCCACGTCGACGGCGTCCGGATGGCCGCTCGCGGCGGCACTCGGCCGGCGGCGCGGCCGGACCTTGCGGACCGGCGCGGGCGCGAGCAGCTCCTCGTCCTCGTCGAAACCGGCGAAGTCGCTCGCGTGGTCGTCCTCGTCCACGAGTGCCGGCGCCGGCCCCTCGATGAAGCCGAGGAAGACCGCGAGCCGCTCGGGCGCCGCATTGATCGGCGTCGCGGTCACCACGAGCAGGCCGAAGACGAGCACCAACACCAGGAGCGGCACCGCGACCCATCGGGTGACCAGGTGCACGGGCGGGGTCGCGAAGGCCCAGCCGATCAGACCGCCGGCGTCGCGCATCGCGGCCGCGCCGTCGCCGGGTTGCGGGGTCCCACAGCCGACGTGGATCAGGCCGAGCACGCCGCACACCAGCGCCGTGCAGCCGATCATGATGCGCCCGGTGGCGTCCTTCTGGTCCGGATGGCGCATCACCCGCACGCCCAGCGCGCCGACCAGGAACGGCACCAGCGTGTCGAGCCGGCCGACCAGGCCCGCGACCATCGCGTTGACTGCTTCGCCGACCACGCCGTCGATGGTGCCCCAGGCGCCCGCGGCGATCACTATGGCCAGGCCGAGCAGGGCCAAGCCCACGCCGTCCCGGCGATGCGCGGGATCGAGTCCGCGCGCACCGGAGCCGATACCTCGCGCGGCCGAGCCGAACGCGTGGGCCAACCCCAGCCACAGCCGCTTGAGCATCCTCCCGAGCAGCGCGGGCAGGC
The DNA here is from genome assembly GCF_040605455.1 of Embleya sp. NPDC005575. Taxonomy (NCBI): domain Bacteria; kingdom Bacillati; phylum Actinomycetota; class Actinomycetes; order Kitasatosporales; family Streptomycetaceae; genus Embleya; species Embleya sp. NPDC005575. Next base: position 791 of record NZ_JBEXCV010000049.1, read on the forward strand.
CCCCGAGCAGTTTCGGCGGGGGTGGCGGAGGTGGAGCGGGCTTCTTGGCGGCAGCCTTCTTCTTCGCGGCCGTGCGCGGTTGCGCTCCGCCGCCGGACGCACGTGTGGCCATGTTCGGAGGTTACCGGTGGACCCTTCCCACCTCGTGCGTCCCAGGCCCCGGGGCGCGCGTGTCGGACCTGCGGTGGTCCGTCCGGGCGATTCGGGACTCCGGGCGGTGAGCGGCGAACGCGGGCGGGCCCACGTATGGGCCCGGCCCGCGTTCGCCGAAGGGTCAGCCGTCGGCCTCGCCGGTGTCCGGGGCCGGCACCAGCGGCGGGCCGCCGTGGCCGGCCGCGGCAGGGGCGAGGGCGTCGAGGGCAGCGCGCATCCGGGCCACCCGACGGCGCAGTTGGCCCGCCGAGGCGGCCAGGGCCGGATCGTCGGCCGACTCGACCTGTTTGGCCATGCCGTCGGCCTGCTCCTCGACCGAGGCCAGCCGCGAGGACAGCTCCGCGATCACGTCCGCTCCGGCCCGGTCCCCGCCGGCGACCCCTTCGAGTCGCCCGCGCAACAACGTGGCCTGTTCGCGCAGTTGGCAGTTCTTCTTGTACAGGTCCACGAACACGGAGACCTTGGCCCGCAGCACCCACGGGTCGAACGGCTTGGAGATGTAGTCGACGGCACCGGCCGCGTAGCCGCGGAAGGTGTGGTGCGGACCGTGGTTGATCGCGGTCAGGAAGATGATCGGGATGTCCCGGGTCTTCTCCCGGCGCTTGATGTGCGCGGCGGTCTCGAAACCGTCCATGCCGGGCATCTGGACGTCGAGCAGGATCACCGCGAACTCGTCCGTGAGCAGCGCCTTGAGGGCTTCCTCGCCCGAATGCGCCCGAACCAGGGTCTGGTCCAGCGCGGACAGGATCGCCTCCAGGGCGAGCAGATTCTCCTGACGGTCATCGACCAGGAGGATCTTGGCCTTCTCGGTCATGGCCCACCCTCTTCGATCCGACACGGTGGGTGACCCCGCGTATCGGTCGGCTCCACTCGTCCTTGTGCATGTTTTCGGTATACGCGGCCCTGAATGACACAGCCTCGATCGACACGGTTTCGCGCGACACAGCCTCGGCCGAGATCGCCCCGGCGCACGCCACGCCGGTCGAGCACACGTTCCGGGTGGTGCTCGTCCCGGTCATGGTAGTGGCCAGGCGATCGGCTCGGCAGGTATTCCGAAACAGACGACCGCATGGTGTCACCACGTCCCAACCCACGGTCGCGACAACACCGCATCGACCCCTCCGCCCCTTCAACGTCGCTCGGCCCGTTCGGGTTCCATCATGGGCTGCCCGGCGCCCCGGAAGCGAACTAGTGGTCGAGCCAAGTCCGGATGAGTCCCAACAAGTGCCGCGTATCGACCGGCTTGGCGACGTAGTCGGACGCCCCGGAGTCGATGCTCTTCTCCTGATCCCCCTTCATCGCCTTCGCGGTCAGCGCGATGATCGGCAGACCCGCGTACTGCGGCATCCGGCGAATCGCGGAGGTCGTGGCGTACCCGTCCATCTCGGGCATCATCACGTCCATCAGCACGATCGCGATGTCGTCGTGTCCCTGGAGCACCTCGATGCCCTCGCGGCCGTTCTCCGCGTACAGCACGCTCAGCCCGTACTGCTCCAGCACGCTGGTCAGGGCGAACACGTTGCGCACGTCGTCGTCGACGATCAGCACCCGCTCGCCGTCGAAGGTGCCCTCGAACGGCTCGACCACCGGCTTGGCCGGGACCGCGTGCTCCCCGCGACCCGGGTCGGTGGCGCCCAGGACCGCCCGGGTCAGCGCGTCCGGGGTGGAGACCCGCTGGAGCAGCACGATCCGGCGCCGGTAGCCGCGCAGCCGGCCCGACTCGGAGCGGGTCGGCCGGTGCGGGACGTGCACCACGACCGGCAGCTTCTGCAATTCCACCCGGGAGGCGACCGCGTCCAGCACCTGCCAGGCGCCCTCGTCGGCCAGCCGCAGGTCCACCACCAGGCACGCGGGCGGTGCCTCGGCGAGCAGTCGGACCGCCTCACCCTCGTCCGTGGCCGCGGTCAACTCGATCGCCCCGTCCAGCGTGGCCAGCGCGGTGGCCAGCGGGGCGCCGTCGGACTGCGGGGTCTCCACCACCAGCACCCGGCGCGGCACCCGCTCGCCCGTGTCGTCGGCGGCCGGCTCGTCGTCCGAGAGCAGGTCGGGGGCGTCGCTGAGCAGCGGGGTGGACGGCGCCGCGGCGGGCAGCGCACTCCGGTACGTCGTCGGGGCGAGTTCGTTCTGCCGTTCCTGGCCGGCCTCGTCGCCCGGGACCAGGACGCTGTCCAGCGGGAGGTAGAGGGTGAACGTGCTGCCTCGGCCCGGCATGCTCTCGGCGTGGATCTCGCCGCCGAGCAGCCAGGCGATCTCCCGACTGATCGACAGCCCCAGCCCGGTGCCGCCGTAGCGGCGGCTGGTGGTGCCGTCGGCCTGCTGGAACGCCTCGAAGATCACCTTGAGCTTGTCCACCGCGATGCCGATGCCGGTGTCGATCACCGAGAACGCCACCGCGTGTTCGGCGTTGTCCAACTCGGTGTTGGTGAGCGGGATGTCGTCGGTGAGCGTGATCAACACCTCGACCGAGCCGGAGTCGGTGAACTTGACCGCGTTCGAGAGCAGGTTGCGCAGCACCTGCTGCAGGCGCTGCTCGTCGGTGAACAGGATGCCCGGCACCGTGGGCGAGACGTGCACCGTGAAGTCGAGGTTCTTCTCCGAGGTCAGCGGCCGGATGGTCGCCTCGACGTAGTCCATCAGCTGGGCCAGTGCGATCCGCGCGGGCCGCACGTCCATCTTTCCGGCCTGCACCTTGGACAGGTCCAGGATGTCGTTGATCAGTTGCAGCAGGTCGGATCCGGCGCCGTGGATGGTCTCGGCGAACTCGACCTGCTTGCGGGTCAGGTTGCCCTCGACGTTGTCCGCGAGCAGCTTGGCCAGGATCAGCAGGCTGTTCAGCGGGGTGCGCAGCTCGTGCGACATGTTGGCGAGGAACTCGGACTTGTACTTGGAGGACAGCGCGAGTTGTTCGGCGCGCTCCTCGAGCGCCTGGCGGGCCTGTTCGATCTCCCGGTTCTTGATCTCGATGTCCCGGTTCTGCCGGGCGAGCAGCGCCGCCTTGTCCTCCAACTCGGCGTTGGAGTGTCGCAGTTCGCCCTGCTGGCGTTGCAGTTCCTCGGAACGTTCCTGGAGTTCCTCGGTCAGACGCTGCGATTCGGCCAGCAACATCTCGGTGCGCGAGTTCGCCATGATCGTGTTGACCGTGACGCCGATCTGCTCGTTGAGCTGCTCCAGGAAGTTGCGGTGCACCTTGGTGAACGGGCGGAACGAGGCGAGTTCGAGGACGCCGAGCAACTGGTCCTCGAACAGCACCGGCAGCACGATCACATTCGCCGGGGCGGCCTCGCCCAGTCCGGAGGCGATCTTGATGTAGCCGGGCGGCGCGTCCAGGATCAGGATCGAACGCTTCTCCAGCGCGGCCTGACCGACCAGGGACTGGCCGAGCCGGAAGCGGGTGGGTACGCCGCCGCCGTCCTGGTAGCCGTAGGAGGCGATCAACCGCAGCTCGACCACGTCCTCCTGGGTCAGCTCGGCCAGGAAGAACGCCCCGTGCTGGGCGTCCACGACCGGGGTGAGCTCGCTCATGATCAGTGCGGCGACCGCCATCAGGTCGCGGCGGCCCTGCATGAGACCGGAGATCCGGGCCAGGTTGGTCTTGAGCCAGTCCTGTTCGCGGTTGGCCCGGGTGGTCTCGCGCAGGTTGTAGATCATCTGGTTGATGTTGTCCTTGAGCTCGTCGAGCTCTCCGGACGCGTCGACCGCGATCTGCAGGGACAGGTCGCCGCGGGTCACCGCGGTGGCCACCTCGGCGATGGCCCGCACCTGGCGGGTCAGGTTGCCGGCCAACTCATTGACGTTCTCCGTGAGTTGCTTCCAGGTACCGGAGACGCCCTCGACCTCGGCCTGGCCGCCGAGCATGCCCTCGGTGCCCACCTCGCGGGCCACCCGCGTGACCTCGCCGGCGAACGCGGACAACTGGTCGACCATCGTGTTGATCGTGGTCTTGAGTTCGAGCATCTCGCCGCGGGCGTCCACGTCGATCTTCTGCGACAGGTCGCCACCCGCGATCGCGGTGGTCACCTTGGCGATGTTGCGGACCTGGCCGGTCAGGTTGTCCGCCATCGAGTTGACGTTGTCGGTCAGGTCCTTCCAGGTGCCCGAGACACCGGGGACGTGGGCCTGGCCGCCCAGGATGCCCTCGGTACCCACCTCGCGCGCGACGCGGGTGACCTCGTCGGCGAACGCACGGAGCGTGTCCACCATGGTGTTGATCGTGCCCGCGAGACCGGCCATCTCGCCCTTGGCCTCGACCGTGCTCTTCTGCGACAGGTCGCCGTCGGCCACGGCCGTGGCCACCTGGGCGATGTTGCGGACCTGGGACGTCAGGTTGTTGGCCATGACGTTGACGTTGTCGGTCAGGTCCTTCCAGATGCCGGACACCCCGCGCACCCTCGCCTGGCCGCCGAGTCGGCCCTCGGTGCCCACCTCGCGGGCCACCCGGGTCACCTCGTCGGCGAACGCGGAGAGCTGGTCGACCATCGTGTTGACGGTCTCCTTCAGCTCCAGGATCTCGCCCCGGGCGTCCACGGTGATCTTCTTGGACAGGTCGCCGGTGGCCACCGCCGTGGTCACGTCGGCGATGCTGCGCACCTGGCCGGTCAGGTTGCCGGCCATCACGTTGACCGACTCGGTCAGGTCCTTCCAGGTGCCCGAGACGCCCTTGACGTCCGCCTGGCCGCCGAGTCGACCCTCGGTGCCCACCTCCCGGGCCACCCGGGTCACCTCGTCGGCGAAGCCGGAGAGCTGATCGACCATGGTGTTCACGGTGTTCTTGAGTTCGAGGATCTCACCGCGCGCGTCGACGGTGATCTTCTGCGAGAGGTCGCCACGCGCCACCGCCGTGGTGACCTGGCCCAGGCTGCGCACCTGTTCGGTGAGGTTTCCGGCCATCGAGTTCACCGAGTAGGTGAGGTCGCGCCAGACGCCGGCCACGCCCAACACCTGGGCCTGACCGCCGAGTCGGCCCTCGGTGCCCACCTCGCGGGCCACCCGGGTCACCTCGTCGGCGAACGCGGAGAGCTGGTCGACCATCGTGTTGACGGTGTTCTTGACCTCGAGGATCTCACCGCGGGCGTCGACGTCGATCTTCTTGGACAGATCGCCGCGCGCGACCGCCGTGGTCACCTCGGCGATGTTGCGGACCTGGGCGGTCAGGTTGCCCGCCATGAAGTTCACCGAGTCGGTCAGGTCGAGCCAGACGCCGGCGACGCCCGGGACGACCCGGGCCTGACCGCCCAGGCGCCCCTCACCGCCGACCTCGCGGGCGACGCGGGTGACCTCCGAGGCGAACGCGGACAGCTGGTCCACCATGGTGTTGACGGTGTTCTTGAGCTCCAGCATCTCGCCGGAGACATCGACCGTGATCTTCTGCGACAGGTCGCCCCGGGCCACCGCGGTGGAGACCTGGGCGATGTTGCGCACCTGACCGGTCAGGTTGCCGGCCATCACGTTGACCGAGTCGGTCAGGTCCTTCCAGGTGCCGGCCACACCCGATACCTGCGCCTGCCCGCCGAGGATGCCCTCGCTGCCCACCTCGCGGGCCACCCGGGTCACCTCCGAGGCGAACGCGCTCAGCTGGCCGACCATGGTGTTCACGGTGTTCTTGAGCTCCAGCATCTCGCCGGAGACATCCACGGTGATCTTCTGCGACAGGTCGCCCTGGGCCACCGCCGTGGTCACCCCGGCGATGTCGCGCACCTGCGCGGTGAGGTTGAAGAAGGCGGTGTTGACCGAGTCGGTCAAGTCCTTCCAGATGCCCGCGCCGCCGGGTACCTGGGCCTGGCCGCCGAGCCGGCCCTCGAAGCCGACCTCGCGGGCGACCCGGGTCACCTCGGAGGCGAACGTGCGCAGCGTGCCGGTCATCGCGTTGATCGTCTCGGCGAGTTGGGCCATCTCGCCGCGCGCGGACACGGTGATGGTCTGCGACAGGTCGCCGTACGCGACCGCCTTGGTCACCTGCGCGATGTCGCGCACCTGGGCGGTCAGGTTGCCCGCCATGATGTTGACCGAGTCGGTGAGGTCCTTCCAGGTGCCCGAGACACCCTCGACCCGGGCCTGCCCGCCGAGCCGGCCCTCGGTGCCGACCTCCCGAGCCACCCTGGTGACCTCCTGGGCGAAGCCGGAGAGCTGGTCGACCATCGTGTTGACGGTCTCCTTCAGCTCCAGCATCTCGCCGGCCACCTCGACGGTGACCGTGCGGGACAGGTCGCCCTTGGCCACCGCGGTGGTCACCAGCGCGATGTCGCGCACCTGGAGGGTCAGCCGGCTGGCCATCGTGTTGACCGAGTCGGTGAGGTCCTTCCAACTGCCGGACACCCCGCGCACCCGGGCCTGGCCGCCCAGCTTGCCCTCGGTGCCCACCTCGCGGGCCACCCGCGTGACCTCGTCGGCGAACGCGCTGAGCTGGTCCACCAGACCGTTGGCGGTACGGCCCATCCGCAGGAACTCGCCGCGCAGCGGCTGCTCGGCGATCCGCAGGTCCATCCGCTGGGACAGATCGCCCTCGGCGACCGCGGCCAGCACCCGGCCGACCTCCACGGTCGGCCGGACCAGGTCCTCCACGAGCGCGTTGGCCGCGTCGATGCTGGTCGCCCAGGCGCCTTCGCCCGGTCCGGGATCGAGCCGCTCGGTGAGCTTGCCCTCACGTCCGACCACTCGACGGACTCGGGCCAACTCGCCGGAGAGGTGCTGGTTGCGCTCGACCATGTCGTTGAACACGACGGCGATCTCGGACATGATCCCGTCGCCGGAGACCGTCAGGCGCTTGCGGAAGTTGCCGTCACGGACGCCGGTCAGCGCGGCCAGCAGCCGACGCAGATCCTGCTCGTCGTGCCGGCTCCGGGCGGCCGTCGTCCGTGCCTGCCCTGGGGAAGCCTTCGCCATCTCGCATTTCCTCCGCCGGACCGATTCGCCGCGACCGCTTGTGCACCCGGTCGCTTGCCATCGACAGTCTTTCACTCACAGGGTTGAGAGCAGAGGCGGTCCGGGAGGATGGTGCTTGTCATCCGGAAAGTGTGGGCTCGAAAGGCCCGCTCGACCGGAACTTCTGTCGGAATCGTGACGGATCCGTCACTGTTTGGAAGGGGTCCGCCCGATCGTCCGAAACCGATAGGGTGCGAATCTGCCGGACTGTGGAGCCGGATTCGTCACCGCAGCCGCCGTTCGTCGCAGATGCGGGAGTGTATGGATCAGGGAACGAGCATGCTCATCACTGCCCGGATGAGCGCTGCCTTCGCACCCGAGGGCAGGTCCGTGGCCGCCGCACGCTCGTTCGTCCGCAAGACGCTGAGCGACTGGGACGCCGGCGAGGTCGTGGACGACGCCGTGCTGCTGACCAGTGAGTTGGTCACCAATGCGATCGTGCACGCGGGCACCTCGGCCGAGGTCTCCTGCGTGCGCTACGACGGCGGCGTGCAGATCGAGGTCACCGACCACTACCCCAGCCGCGAGTTGCCCGAGCCCGTGACCGGGTTCGACGACGGCGACGAGAGCGGGCGCGGCCTGTTCCTGTCCGCGTCGCTGGCCTCCGCGTGGGGCGTGGAGTACGCCAAGAACGTCAAGCGCGTGTGGTTCCGGCTGGAACTGCCCGACCCGGTCTCGGCGACCAGCTCGGCGGGACCGCTGCTGCCGGCCAATGCGCTGCCCGACGCCTCGGTGCCGATCGGCGTCGCCGTGCTGCATGCGGACTCCTCGCGCAAGGTGACGCACTGGAGCCCGGAGGCGGCCCGGCTGTTCGGCCTGAGCGACCACGAGGCGGTCGGCATGTCGCTGAACGACCTGGTCGCGTGGCCGCAGACGCCCGGCACCGAGCTGACCCTCGACGAGATGCTGGAGCTGTCCCGCTGGCAGGGCGGCTACGACATCCGCTCCGCCGACGGCATCGCCTCCCGGGTCTTCGCCTCGCACGTGCGGCTGCGCGATGCCGGCGGCGATCCGGCCCTGGTCGCGCTGCTGGTGCCCGCGCAGGCCCGAGCCGTGTTGGAGAACCGGGACGCGGCCCGCGCCAGGGCGGGCACCGCGGTGCCCGCGGACAGCGAGTGGGACGGCATCGACGGGCTGAGCCGGCTGGGCCTGGAGGACCTGTTGCAGCGCGCGGTCGAACGTGCCCGCGACCTGCTCGACGCGGACGCCGCGTTCGTCCTGCTGGCCACCGACGACGAGAGCGAGATGGAGGTGCGCGCCACCACGGGCCTGGCCGGCGCCGCACACCGGTTGTCCCGGGTGCCGGTGGAGACCTCGGTGGGCCGCTACGGCTCGGCCCGGATGCCGGCGGTGCACGAGGACCTGGAGGCCGGCCCCGAAGCGGTGCCGATCCTGCGGGACACCCGGATGCGCTCGGCGGTGACCGTCCCGCTCAAGGTGGAGGGGCGGCTGACCGGCACGCTCGGCGTCGCCTCCGAATCCGCCGCGCGCTTCGACAACGACGACGCGGCCCGGCTCCAGCGCGCCGCCGACCGGGTCTCGTTGACCGTGGAGAGCGCGCGCCTGTCCGAGTTGGAACGGGTTCGCCGAGGCTCCCTGTCCTTCCTCGCCGAGGCATCCGACCTGCTCGCGGGCACCCTCGACCCGGAAATGACGCTGGCGATGATCGCCCAGATCGTGGTGCCCCGGCTCGGCACCTGGTGCGCGGTGCACACCGGCGAGTCACACGCGCCGCTGCTGAGCGTGGTGTGGCACGCCGACGAGATGCGGATCGACGACCTGCGCGCGTTGCTGGACCGGGCCGAGCCGCCGCGTGCCCAGCCCACCCCTGGCGCGCGTCGCTGGCTGGGCCTGCGGCACCTGGACCCGGAGGTCGTCAGCGAGCACGCCGACCTGGTCACCGGCGAGGCGGTCACGCTGCCGCTGGTCGCCCGGGGTCGCGGCATCGGCATGCTGACCTTCGGCATCCTGGCCGGCGACCGCTTCCGGCGGGACACCCTGGAACTGGCCGAGGATCTGTCCCGCCGCGCCGCGCTGGCGATGGACAACGCCCGGCTGTACTCCGAGCGCAACTCGACCAGCCAGGCCCTCCAGCGCAGCCTGCTGCCGCCCGAACTGCCCAAGGTCCCGAACGTCGACGTCGAGGTCGTCTACCAGGCCTCCGGCGAGGGCAACGAGGTCGGCGGCGACTTCTACGACCTGTTCACCATCGGCGACGACAAGTGGGGCTTCGCGATCGGTGACGTGTGCGGCACCGGCCCCGAGGCCGCCGCGGTCACCGGGCTGGCCCGGCAGGCCCTGCGGCTGCTGACCCGCGAGGGATTGTCGGTGCCGGCCGTCCTGCAACGGCTGAACACCGCGATCCTGGAGGAGGGGCCACGCAGCCGTTTCCTCACCCTGTTGCACGGCCACATCACCCCGCGCGAGGGCGGCGGCGTGCGACTGAGCCTGGTCTCCGCCGGGCACCCGCTCCCGCTGCGGCTGCGTCCCGACGGCACGGTCACCTCGGTGGCCACACCGCAGCCGCTGCTGGGCGTGTTGGACGAGGTCGACCTGGTACTGGAGACGGTCGACCTGGACCCGGGCGACGTGTTGGTCTGCGTCACCGACGGAGTCACCGAACGCCGCGAGGGCACCCGCATGCTCGGCGACGACGGTCTGGCCGAGGTGCTCTCCGGCTGCACCGGACTGACCGCGGGCGCGGTCGCGGCGCGGATCCACCGCGCGGTCGAACAGTTCGCCGAGGAGCAGGCCCGAGACGACATGGCGATCCTGGTCATGCGCGTCTCCAACGAAGACTGACCGGGCGCGATCCAACGGGGTCGGCGGTTCGGACCCGAGCAACTCCGGCCCGAGCAACCAGGCCGGAGCGGCTCGGGAACCGGGCGCCCTCAGCTCTGGCAACCCGGGACCAAGCGGCTCGCGAACCGAGTGCCCTCGGCTCGGGCCGCTTGCGCCCGCGAGGCCCGCCGGCAGCCCACCGGCCCGAGTCCTCGGTGGCCGGCGGGTCGGTTCATCCGGCCCCGGGCGGTCCCCCGAGTTCGTCTTGGACCGGGTGCGCCGTGCCTGGCTCAGTCGGCGGGCGCGTCAAGGCCCACCGTCGACCAGCGCCGTTCGTCCTCCTGCCAGGCCTCGGTCGGACGCAGGCCCGCGGCCCTCGCGACGCCCGCGGAGGCGAGGTTGTCCGGGTGGATGTGCGCGCGGATCTCCTCGACGCCATGTGCGCACAACCACGCCACCCATCCGGTCGCCGCCTCCTTCGCGATGCCCGATCCCTGCCACGCGCCGCCCACGACCCACGCCACCTCGGCGACCGGGCCGGGACCGACCGTGGCCTGCACCGTGCCCACCAACCGCTCCTGCGCACGCAGTCGGATGACCCGGTTCAACCAGGCCACCTCCGGATCCGGCGACCCCTTCGCCCAGCGCGTGTAGCGGGCCCGCAGCGCCGTCAGGTCCTCCGGCTCACCACCGATGAAGGTGTACAGCGCCGGATCACCCAGCACCTCGGCCATCTCCTCGGCGTGCTCGACCCCGACCGGGATCAGGTCGAGGCGATCGGTGCGCACCCACGCCGTCTCGTTCACGTTCATCGCGGCAGCATGCCGGCGTCACGCGGCGATGTCGCCGACATATTGCCGCTCGCGCAGCCGCAGCTCGGACCCGATCCGGGCAACGGTGGCCGGTGCGTCCTCGCGCGCCTGCGCCGTCGGACAGTCCAGCACCCACCAGCCCTGCCCACCGATGCTCCGCGACCGCGCCCGGACCCACTGCCGGTCCGCCGTCAGCTCCACCCCGACCCGCAACCGCGGCCAGGCCAACGCGAAGCGGTGCAGGATCCGGCCGAACGCCGAGCGAATCTCCCACCCGACCTCGGCCGCCGGCAGCCCGGCGCCGAGCAGCGCCAGCCGCAGTCGGGTCTCGTCCTCGCTCGCACTGCGCCCGTCCGCGAGCCGCACCGCCTCGGCAAGCCGGTGCCGACCCGGGTGACCGGCATAGCGCTCCGCCAGGCCGGCCCACGCGCCGGCCGGAACCAGACCGGCCCGCAGGAAGCCGTCCAGCACCACCACACCGGCGTCCCGGTCCGAGGTCCGAACCAGGTCGGCCGCCGTGCGGATCGGCGAGGTGACCGGGATCCCGCTCAGCCGCACCACCTCCCCGGGCGCCAGCGCCATGACCCGGGCCCGGCAGTCGTGCCGGCGGGGCAGCACCGCCCCCACCGGCACGACCACCTCGACCGGTGCCGTGCGCCGAGCCCCGTCCCGGGGATCCGCCGGCACGCGCACGCCGTGCAACCTCGCCGCGGTGCGCCCACAGACCACGGCCCCGCGGGGCAGCACCATGACCGCAGCCCGGGCCCGCACCACCGGCGTGTCCACAACGTGCGCGCCCACGTAGACCCCGTGTATGACCCGACGCACGTCGCCGTCCCGCACCAGGCGTCGGACGACCGACCGGCCGACCCCGTGACGGGCGGCGACGGCGAGGGTGAAGGGCCGGGACAGCAAAGCGGAAAGGTCGGTCGGCGTCATGCGGGTCAGTGTGCGCGCGTCCCCTCCGCGCGTGCCGCCCGTCGTCCACAGCCCCCGGGATGGGTGTGACCATCACACCCGGCCTGTGCACACCGCGTGACCCGAACCGCCCCCTCGATCCGGTTCCCGGCCGACCCGCCGACGCCCTTCGCCCCACCGCCCGACCCCGCCCGCCGTGCTCAGCCGGGGTCGACCGCCTGCTCCGCCTTCTTCCCACATCCCTTCTTCGCGCGGTAGAGCACCTTCCAGGTGGCCGCGTCCGTGACCCCCGACGGTTCGAGGCCGTTGCACTTCTGCACCCACCGGACCCCGTCCGCGGTGGCCGCGTCGAACACACCGTTCGCCGGCAGCTCCCCGGGGGCACCGGACCTCGTGTCGACCAGGCACTGCACCTGGGCGACCGCGTCGTCCCGATCCCCCTCACGCAGCTCCGGCCGGTTCTCCTTGGCCACGTGATCGCAGCGCGAGGCGGCCGCCGCCGGCGACCCGGGGGCCGTCATCCCCGTGCCCAGACCCAGCGCCGCACACGAGGTCAGCGCGATCGCCGCAGCCCGCCCCCGACGCCGCTGCCGCTGCCCGGGCCGGGCCTCGGGCGGTCGAGGTGCCGGCGGAATCGGCGGGGTCGGCGGGGTCGGCGGCGGCGCACCCCGCCGCGGGCCACCGCAGCGCCGGTCCCGCCGTACCGCGTCCAGTCCCGCGTTAAGTCCCGCGTTGAGTTCCGCGTCCATCTCTGCTCCTGACTGCCGATCCTGTCGACCGTGTCGACCTGTCCAGCGCCCGAAGGGCCGAGCGCCCTCCGAACACGACCGACGTTAGGAGCCGGCGGCCACGCCACCGAGAGGTACGAAAACCCGACTTTCAGACCACGGAATCGCCGAAAACCCCCCGATTCCCGCCCGCGGCACATCCGCCCCACTCCCGAACCGCACCCGATTCCCACCCACTGCGCACCGATTCCGGCGCTCCCCACCGAAGTCCGCACCCGCCATCCCCACCCCGAGCCCGCGCCACCTCGCACATTCGGTCGAGAACACGCCGCCGCCCTCGACCGCAAATGCCACAGGGCCCGCTACGAAGAATGCGTAGCGGGCCCTGTGCGCGTCGTCGACGAGGTATCAGACCTCCACGACCACCGGCAGAATCATCGGCCGGCGCCGATAGGTGTCGGACACCCACTTGCCCACGATCCGGCGCACCTGCTGCTGCAGTTGATAAGGCTCCGCCACGCCGTCGGCGGCCGCCTTCTGCAGCATCTCCTCGATCTTGGGGACCACCGCGTCGAACCGGGCGTCGTCGATGCCCGATCCACGTGCCGTGATCGTCGGTCCGCCGACCACCTTGCCGGAGGAGGAGTCCACAGCGAGGAACACGGACACGAAGCCCTCCTCGCCCAGAATGCGGCGATCCTTGAGCGAGGACTCGGTCACGTCGCCCACGGACAAACCGTCCACATAGACGTATCCGGCCTGCACCTTGCCGGTGATCTTGGCCACGCCGTTGACCAGGTCGACGGTGAGACCGTCCTCGGCGAGCACCACCCGGTCCTTGCGCACCCCGGTCTTGATGCCCAGGTCGGCGGCGGCGCGCAGATGGCGCCACTCGCCGTGCACCGGCATCAGGTTGCGCGGCCGGGTGAGGTTGAAGAAGTACAACAGTTCACCGGCCGAGGCGTGGCCGGAGACGTGCACCTTGGCATTGCCCTTGTGCACGACCTTGGCGCCCCAACGGGTCAGCCCGTTGATCACCCGATAGACCGAGGTCTCGTTGCCCGGGATCAGCGAGGACGCGAGCACCACGGTGTCGCCCTCGACGATCCGGATCTGCTGGTGCGAGCGGTTGGCCATCCGCGACAGCGCCGCCATCGGCTCGCCCTGCGAGCCGGTACACACGAGCACGACCTCGTCCGGCGGCAGGTCGTCCAACGTCTTGACGTCCACGACCAGCCCGGCCGGAATCTTCAGATAGCCGAGCTCCCCGGCGATCTTCATGTTGCGCACCATCGAGCGGCCGACGAAGGCGACCTTGCGCTCGTAGGCGTACGCGGTGTCCAGCACCTGCTGGATGCGGTGCACGTGGCTGGCGAAGCTGGCCACGATGATCCGCTGGTCGGCGTCTGCGAAGACCCGGTCCAGCACACCGGCGATGTCCCGCTCGGCCGGGATGAAGCCGGGCACCTCGGCGTTCGTGGAGTCCACGAGCAGCAGGTCGATGCCCTCGGTGCCCAGGCGCGCGAACGCCGGCAGGTCGGTCAGCCGGTTGTCCAGCGGCAACTGGTCCATCTTGAAGTCGCCGGTGTGCACGACGGTGCCGGCCTCGGTGCGGATGGCCAGCGCGAGCGCGTCGGGAATCGAGTGGTTCACCGAGATGAACTCGCACTCGAACGGACCGAGCCGCTCGATGTCGCCTTCCTTGACCTCCAGCGTGTACGGCCGGATGCGGTGCTCGGTGAGCTTGGCCTCGATGAACGCGAGGGTCAGCTTCGACCCGATCAGCGGAATGTCGGCCTTCTCGCGGAGCAGATACGGGACCGCACCGATGTGGTCCTCGTGCCCGTGCGTCAGGACGATCGCCTCGATGTCGTCGAGGCGATCCCGAATCGAGCTGAAGTCCGGCAGGATGAGGTCGACTCCGGGCTGCTCCTCCTCGGGGAACAGCACCCCACAGTCGACGATCAACAGCCGGCCGTCGAACTCGAAGACGGTCATGTTTCGGCCGATTTCCCCGAGACCACCCAGCGGGGTGATCCGAAGGCCGCCCTTGGGCAGCGCCGGCGGCGGGCCGAATTCGGGATGGGGATGGCTCAAGTTCTCTCCTCGCCACGTGCCGCCGCCCGGCCGTCCTGGACGGTCGTACGGGGACGCGCAAAAGCTCGTGTTCGGCCCGGGCGGGTGTGGTACCCGCCCGGGGCACTACTTACAGATATTCCTGTTTACAGCTCTACCCCACCTGCCGAGAGATCCTGCCTCAGCTGCGCGATCTGGGCCTTCGTGGCCTCGATCAGCGGCAGCCGCAGCGGCCCGGCGGGCAGGCCCTGCAATCCCAGAGCGGCCTTGGTGAGGATCACGCCCTGGGTACGAAAAATGCCGGTGTACACCGGAAGAAGACGCTGGTGGATCTCGCGCGCCTTGGCGACGTCGCCGCCCACGTAGGCGTCGATCATCGCGCGGAGCTCCGCCGACACGAGGTGCCCGACCACGCTCACCACACCGACCGCGCCGATGGACAGGAGCGGCAGGTTCAGCATGTCCTCACCGCTGTAGTACACCATGTCGGTGCGCGCCATGACCCAGCTCGCGGACGCGAGGTCGCCCTTGGCGTCCTTGTTCGCGACGATCCTGGGGTGCTCGGCGAGCCGGACCAGGGTCTCGGTCTCGACCGGTACGGCGCTGCGACCGGGGATGTCGTACAGCATCACCGGCAGCTCGGCGGCGTCGGCGACGGCGGAGAAGTGCCGGTACAGGCCCTCCTGCGGAGGCTTGTTGTAGTACGGGGTGACCACGAGCAGACCGTGTGCGCCGGCGGCCTGCGCCTGCCGGGCCAGCTCGACCGAGTGCCGGGTGTCGTTGGTGCCGACTCCGGCGACCACGAACGCGCGATCGCCCACGGCCTCCAGCACCGCCCGGACCAGCTGCTCTTTCTCCGCGTCGCTCGTGGTCGGCGACTCGCCGGTGGTGCCGTTGACGACGAGTCCGTCGTTGCCGGCGTCGACAAGATGGGAGGCCAGGCGCTGGGCGCCGGGAAGGTCGAGCGCACCGTCGGCCGTGAAGGGGGTCACCATCGCGGTGAGGACCCGGCCGAAGGGGGTCTGGGGGGTAGACGTCGGAGCCATGGCCCAAACCGTACCGGGCGCACACCTGACCTGCGGGTAGCACCCGCCCTATGAGACTTCGACCGGCACTTCGACCGGCACGTCGACCGCGACTTCGCGCACGCATTCCCCGAGACTTCGCCGGCCCCGCGCGCGGTGGTCCGGGTGCCGGCCGCACGCGCGCGGCGGCACGAGAGCCGCCACAAAAGTCGACACAAAAGAAAGGACCAGACGCTGCCCGCTCGGGGGTTCGAGCAGCGTCTGATCCCTTTCAGTATCGACCATTGATGGCGAAACCTTAGGGATTCGGGCGAAAAATTTCCGATGTCACCCTATGTGCCGATTTGACCACTCGGACGGGTCAATACCTATGGCGCGACTCGCCCGTTCGTGTTGAACGCCGCGTACGTGAGCGGCATGAGCTCGGCCCACGCGGCCTCCATCTTCTCCGCGACCATCTCGATCTCGCGCTGCGGGAAGGACGGGAAGGTCGCGTCCTCGCGCTTGGTGCGCAGCCCGAGGAAGTGCATCAGCGAACGCGCGTTGCAGGTCGCGTACATCGACGAGTAGAGGCCCACCGGCAGCGTCGTGCGCGCCACCTCGCGCGCGACGCCCGCCTCCAACATGCGCTGGTAGCCCGCATAGGCGGCCTCGTAGGACTCGCGCGTCGCGCTGTCCACCGTCTTGTACTGCTCGGGGGTGCCGTCGACGAAGACGTAGGCGCCCGGCTTGCCCTGCTGGACCAACTTGCGGTCCTCGGCGGGCACGTAGAACACCGGCTGCAGCTCGCGGTAGCGGCCGCTTTCCTCGTTGTACGACCAGCCGACGCGGTGCCGGTGGAACTCCCGGAAGACGAAGATCGGCGCGCTCACGAAGAACGTCATCGAGTTGTGCTCGAAGGGGCTGCCGTGCTTGTCCCGCATCAGGAAGTTGATCAGACCCTTGGACCGCGAGGCGTCCTTTTCGAGCTCGTCGAGGGACTTCTCCCCCGCCGTGGAGACCCGAGCCGCCCACAACACGTCCTGGTCGGCGGCGCTGTGCTTGATCAGCTCGACCGTGACGTCGCTGCGGAAACGGATGGCGGACGGATTCTCCTGGGGTGTTTCGGTCACGCGGAGTTGCTCCTCGTCGATGCGGTTCGGGTGAGACGGGCGCTCAAGCCTAACCACGCCCACCGACATCGCTCGACGCCGTGGCCGACGCCGTGGCCGAGCCGCCGGCCGTCGGCGTGGACCGCGGCACCACCACCGTGCCGGGTTGGCTCGCCGGACCCTCGGCGGGCCGGGTGGCGGCGCCCGCGGGCAGCGCCACGGACGTCTCGAAGGATGCCTTGTCCAGGCGGGACATGAACGGCTGCACCTGGATCACCAGCCTGCCGACCAGCTCGCGGGGCACCGCGAAGTTGTAGGTGAGCACCGTGTCGGCGTTGCGCGCCGCCTGATCCGGGCCGCCGCGCACGGGCCCGATCTTCGCGGGCCCGCACGGCAACCCGTCGGGCCCGGCGTACAGCGTCACGCCGAACAGGTCGGCCACCAGGTTGGAGCCGGTTCGGTTGGTGTATCTGATCGGGACGGCGACGTCGACCGTCTCGCGCTTCTCGTTCGGCACGCTCGCCGTGCGGGTCACCACGAGCGGCAGCGTGGCCACCGTCAGCCCGTTCGAGTACGTGTGCGAGCCCTGCTTCGGCGGGACCTGGCCGGGTGGAACCGCCGCGCCAAAAGGCGGTGCACCCGGCGCCGAACCGCCCGTCGGGTTCTTGTCCGGCAGATCCGCAGGATTGCCGGTGGCGCCCGCGGGAGCCGCCTTCGGCTTCTCGTCGTCGATCGTCGGACCGACCATGCAGCCGCTCGCGAGCAGCACGATCACCGCGCACGCCGGGGCGATTCGTCGGATCCGGACCCCCATGACCATCCTCCGCTGCCGCGCCCACCAACCCTTGGCGGACAGCGTCGCACGCCGCGCGCGAGGTCGGGAGCGCCTGTCCCGCGTGTCGCCCACGCGTGTGGGCGTTCGGTGAGCGGGGGACACAGGTCGCCCGGGCGCGCGAGAATCGGGCGAACTCGACGATGGGGGCGCCACATGACCGAACCGTACGTCCGCCCGGCCCACGCCGGCGACGGTGCCGCGTTGGGCGCCGCGCATGCCCGGGCCTGGCACGACGCCTACACCGGCGTGTTGCCGGCCGCCGCGCTGGAAGCAGCCACGCCGCAGGCGCTGGCCGCCGAGTGGGAGGACGCGGCGCTCGCGCCACCGTCGCCCCGCCACCGCCTGCTGGTGGCCTGCGCGGGCCCGACCGTGGCCGGCTTCGCGGCCCTGGTACCCGGCTCGGACGAGGATCTCGACCCGGCTCACACCGGCGAGTTGGCGATCCTGGTGATCGACCCGCCACGACAGCGCGAGGGCCACGCGTCCC
Source organism: Embleya sp. NPDC005575 (assembly GCF_040605455.1). Lineage (NCBI taxonomy): Bacteria > Bacillati > Actinomycetota > Actinomycetes > Kitasatosporales > Streptomycetaceae > Embleya > Embleya sp. NPDC005575. Next base: position 18,615 of record NZ_JBEXCV010000049.1, read on the forward strand.
GGCTGCTGACGGCGGTCGTCGCGGACGCCGCGACGGACGGCGTGCAAACGCTGGTGACCTGGGTCCTGGAGAGCGACAAGCCGTTGTACGACTTCCTGGTCGGCACCGGGTGGGCGCCCGACGGCGCAACGCGCGAACTGTGGGTGGACGAGGCGGGCCGGTCGGTGATCCGACAGGCCCGGCTGCACACGGCGGTGGCCACCGGGGGGTGAGCGCGGATCGGCGGGCCCTTCTCCCTCTTGGAGTGAGACGGCGGACGAACGTCTTGGCGTGAGACGGCGGGCGAACACGGTGAACACCACACCGCTGCGCCATTGAACAAGGTAAGTCAGCCGTCTTAACGTGGGCGCCGTGAGCCGAACTCCGACCCGCGAGCGCCTTCTGCTCACCGCCGAGCGGCTCTTCGCCGTGCACGGAATCGACGCGGTCTCGCTGCGACAGATCAGTGTCGCGGCGAGTCAGCGCAACAATTCGGCCGCGCAATACCACTTCGGCAACAAGGAGGAGTTGATCCGGGCGATCTTCGGGTTCCGGCTCGCGACGATCAACGCACACCGCGAGGACCTGGTCCGCGAGTCGGTCCGGACCGGCGTGGATCAGGAGCCGAGGGCGCTGGCCGAGGCCATGGTGCGACCACTGGCCGAACAGATCGACGTCGGCGGCAGTTTCTACCTGCGCTTTCTGGCCCGCGTGCACCAGCACATGGGCGCGAGCACGTACGCGCTGCCGGCGATGGGTCTGGAGGGCAGCTCGCCCGAGTTCGGCCGATTGATCGACCTCGCGCTGGGTCATCTGCCGACCGCCGTGCGGCGCAACCGGCTGCGGCTGAGCGGGAGTCTGGCGGTGCATGCCACGGCCGACCGCGAACAGCGGGTGCACGAGGGGCAGGCGCACGACGTACTGCCGCCGGCGGCCTTCGTCGCGGACCTGGTGGACGCCGTGGTCGGCATCCTGGCCGCGCCGGTGTCGGCCCAGGTGCTGGCCGCGTTGGAGCCGCCGACGGGAAGGCCGGCCAGGACCGGTTAGGCCGAGGTCGCGGACGCCCTGCCCGCGTGCAGGCGGATCGCGGTGAGCATGGCCCGGCGCCCACGCGCGTTGTCGCGCGCGTCGCCGTACGCGATGGCCAGCCGATACCAGACCCGCCAGTCCTCGGGGGCGGCCTCGGCCTCCACCTTGCGGCGTTCGAACACCGCGTCCGCGCTGTCCCGGTCCACCCGGCCGCCCGGCGTGCGGTCCAACTCGTCCGGCGGCAGGCCGCCCTCGGCCTCCAACTCGCGGGCCAGGCGCTGCATCGCGAAGCCGAAGCGCACCTCACGCCAGATGTACCAGGCGCCGACCACCGGCACGAGCAGGATCGCCAGACCGAGCACGATGGTGACCGGCTCCCCGTCGCGAATCGCGATCAGGCCGCGACTCCCGACGAGGAACACGTAGAACACCAGAACCGCGATCAGCACGAGCGCGGTGACACGTTGCTTCACGATGCTCAGTCCAGGTCGAGGAAGTGTTCCAGGCCCACGGTCAGGCCGGGCGCGGAGACCACACGACGCACCCCGAGCAGCACGCCCGGCATGAACGACGTGCGCTGGAACGAGTCGTGCCGGATGGTCAACATCTCGCCCTCGTCGCCGAGCAGGACCTCCTGATGGGCGACCAGACCGCGCAGGCGCACCGCGTGCACCGGGACGCCGTCGACCTTGCCGCCGCGGGCGCCGTCCGGGTCGTCCACCGTCGCGTCGGGCATGTCCGCCAGGCCCGCCTGCCCGCGCGCCTCGGCGATCAGCTCGGCGGTCCGGCGAGCGGTGCCGCTGGGCGCGTCCAGCTTGTTCGGGTGATGCAGTTCGACGATCTCGACCGACTCGTAGAAGCGGGCCGCCTTGGCCGCGAACTGCATCATCAGCACCGCGCCGATGCCGAAGTTCGGCGCGATCAGGATGCCGGTTTCCGGGCTCTCGCCGAGCCACTCGCGCAGCTGCGCCAGACGGTCGGGGGTGAAGCCGCTGGTGCCCACGACGGCGTGGATGCCGGCGCCGGCGCAATATTCGAGGTTGCCCATGACCACACCCGGGTGGGTGAAGTCGACGGCGACCTGCGCGCCCGCCTTCGCAAGCTCCGCGAGGTCGTCGCCTTCGTCGACGCGCGCCACCAGTTCGAGGTCGGCCGCGGCGTCGACCGCCCGGCACGCCTCGGAACCCATGCGGCCGGCCGCACCGATCACACCCACCCGGATTGCAGTCATGTTGTCGTGCACTCTCCAGTCAGAACGGTTTCGACTTCGATCGGAGCGCGATCAGGCGGACGCGGCGGCGAAGTCCCCGTCGTCGGTGAACGGTCCGACCACGGCCAGGGTGGGCCGCGCGGCGAGCAGGTGCTTCGCCACGTCGTGGATCTCGGCGGCGGTAACCGCGGCGATCCGGGCGAGCACCTCGTCGACGGACAGGTGTTCGCCGTAGACGAGTTCGCTCTTGCCGATCCGGCTCATCCGGGACCCGGTGTCCTCCAGGCCCAGCACGGTCGAGCCGCGCAGTTGCCCGATGGCCCGATCTATCTCGTCCTGCGGCAGGCCCTCGCGGACCACCCGGTCCAGCTCGGTCCGGCAGATCTCGATCACCTGGCGGGCCTTCTTCGGCTGGCAGCCGGCATAGATGCCGAACACGCCCAGGTCGGCGTAGCCGGAGTGGAAGGAGTAGACCGAGTAGGCCAGGCCGCGCTTCTCCCGGATCTCCTGGAAGAGCCGCGAGCTCATCCCGCCGCCGAGCGCGGTGTTGAGCACGCTGAGCGCGAATCGCCGGTCGTCGTCCCGGGCCAGCCCCGGCATGCCCAGCACCAGATGGGCCTGCTCGGTCGGCCGGTTCAGCACCCGTACGCTGCCGGCCGCACGGACGCCGCGGCCGCCGGCGCGCGGTGCGGCGGGCACCGCCGCCTCGTCCACGCGCACGTGCGCGAACGCCTTCTTGACGAGGCGAACCACCTTGGCGTGATCGACGTTGCCGGCGGCGGTCACCACCATGTTCGGCGCCTTGTAGCGACGCTTGTAATAGCCGCTGATCTGGGTCCGGGTGAGCGCGTTGATCGACTCGACCGTGCCCAGCACCGGGCGACCGAGCGGGGCGTCGCCGAGCATCGCGTCGTAGAAGAGCTCGTGCACGAGGTCGCCGGGCTCGTCCTCGTTCATCGCGATCTCCTCGAGGATCACGCCACGTTCGGCGTCCACGTCCTCGGCGTCGATCAGCGAGCCGGTCACCATGTCGCAGATCACGTCTATCGCGAGCGGGAGATCGGTGTCGAGCACGCGTGCGTAATAGCACGTGTACTCCTTGGTGGTGAACGCGTTCATCTCACCACCGACCGCGTCCAGCTCGGCCGAGATCTCCAGCGCGTCGCGCTTCTCGGTGCCCTTGAACAGCAGGTGTTCGAGGTAGTGCGAGGTGCCGGCCAGGGCGGGGGTCTCGTCCCGCGAGCCGACCCCGACCCAGATCCCGAACGTGGCGGAGCGCACGGACGGCATGTTCTCGGTGATCACCCGAAGGCCGCCGGGCAGGACGGTGCGACGGACGGCTCCGGTGCCGTCCGCGTCACGCAGCAGGGTCTTCGTGGAACCAGGCCGCTGCGCGGACGCAGCGACCTGGTTCTTCGACGAGGAGGACGTCACTTGGCGGCAGCGTCCTCGGAGGCCTCGGCGTTGTCTTCGCCCTCGATGACCGGGACGAGCGACAGCTTGCCGCGCTGGTCGATCTCGGCGATCTCGACCTGCACCCTGTCGCCGACCTTGATCACGTCGTCGACGTTCTCGACCCGCTTGCCGCCGGCGATCTTGCGCAGCTGCGAGATGTGCAGCAGGCCGTCCTTGCCGGGCATCAGCGACACGAACGCGCCGAACGTGGTGGTCTTGACAACCGTACCCAGGTACCGCTCGCCGACCTCGGGCATCGTCGGGTTGGCGATCGCGTTGATCGTCGCCCGCGCGGCCTCGGCCGAGGTGCCGTCCGAGGCACCGATGTAGATCGTGCCATCGTCCTCGATGGTGATCTCGGCACCGGTGTCGTCCTGGATCTGGTTGATCATCTTGCCCTTCGGGCCGATGACCTCGCCGATCTTGTCCACCGGGATCTTGACGGTGATGATGCGCGGCGCGAACTGCGACATCTCGTCCGGCGTGTCGATGGCTTCCATCATCACGTCGAGGATGTGCAGGCGGGCGTCCTTGGCCTGCTTGAGCGCACCGGCGAGCACCGACGCCGGGATGCCGTCGAGCTTGGTGTCGAGCTGGAGCGCGGTGACGAACTCCTTGGTGCCGGCGACCTTGAAGTCCATGTCGCCGTACGCGTCCTCGGCACCGAGGATGTCGGTCAGGCACACGTACTCGGTCTTGCCGTCGACCTCGTCCGAGATCAGACCCATCGCGATGCCCGCGACCGGCGCCCGGAGCGGCACACCGGCGTTGAGCAGCGACATCGTGGACGCGCAGACCGAGCCCATCGAGGTCGAGCCGTTGGAGCCGAGCGCCTCGGACACCTGGCGGATCGCGTACGGGAAGTCCTCGCGGGCCGGCAGGACCGGGAGGATGGCGCGCTCGGCGAGCGCGCCGTGGCCGATCTCGCGGCGCTTGGGCGAGCCCACGCGGCCGGTCTCGCCGACCGAGTACGGCGGGAAGTTGTAGTTGTGCATGTAGCGCTTGCGCGTCTCGGGCGAGAGCGTGTCGAGCATCTGCTCCATGCGCAGCATGTTCAGCGTGGTGATGCCCAGGATCTGGGTCTCGCCGCGCTCGAACAGGGCCGAGCCGTGCACGCGCGGGATGACCTCGACCTCGGCCGACAGGGTGCGGATGTCGGTCAGGCCGCGACCGTCGATGCGCACCTTGTCGCGCAGCACGCGCTGACGCACGAGCTTCTTGGTCAGCGAGCGGAACGCGCCGCCGATCTCCTTCTCACGGCCCTCGAACGCCGGGAGCAGCTTCTCCGCGGCCAAGTCCTTGATGCGGTCGAGCTCGCTCTCGCGGGCCTGCTTGCCGGCGATGGTCAGCGCGGCCGACAGCTCGTCGGTCACCGCGGCGGCCAGCGCCTCGAAGACGTCGTCCTGGTAGTCCAGGTAGACCGGGAACTCGCCGGTCTCCTTGGCGGCCTTCTCGGCGACCTGGACCTGCGCGGCGCACAGCGCCTTGATGAACTTCTTGGACGCCTCGAGGCCGTCCGCGACGACCTCCTCGGTCGGCGCGTCCGCGCCGCCCTTGACCAGCTCGATCGTGCCGGTCGTGGCCTCTGCCTCGACCATCATGATCGCCACGTCGCCGTCCTCGAGCACGCGGCCCGCGACGACCATGTCGAACACGGCGCGCTCGAGCTCGGTGTGCGTGGGGAAGCCGACCCAGGTGCCGTCGATGAGCGCCACCCGGACGCCACCGATCGGACCGGAGAACGGCAGGCCCGCGAGCTGGGTGGACATCGAGGCCGCGTTGATCGCGACGACGTCGTACAGGTGGTCCGGGTTGAGCGCCATGATCGTCTCGACGATCTGGATCTCGTTGCGCAGGCCCTTCTTGAAGGACGGGCGCAGCGGACGGTCGATCAGGCGACAGGTGAGGACGGCGTCCTCGGACGGGCGGCCCTCACGACGGAAGAACGAGCCGGGGATCTTGCCCGCGGCGTACATGCGCTCCTCGACGTCCACCGTCAGGGGGAAGAAGTCGAGCTGGTCCTTCGGGCGCTTCGAGGCGGTCGTGGCCGAGAGCACCATGGTGTCGTCGTCCAGGTAGACCACGGCGGAGCCGGCGGCCTGCCGGGCCAGCCGGCCGGTCTCGAAGCGGATGGTGCGGTTGCCGAACGTGCCGTTCTCGATGACTGCTTCGGCGAAGCTGATGTCGGGACCCTCCACGGGTACCCTCCTCGTTCGTTTCGAGGGAGGTCCGCGGCGCATGACGCCTGAAGGGCCGGCCGAGCCGGTCTTCGATCGAAGCACCCGGGTGCGTTACCCGGGGGCCACTACCGAGGACCGGCGCTGTAGGTCGGCGCCTTGGTCGCGACGCGGCGCTCCCAGTCTTTGTTCGTCCCGCTCGAGCGCGAGCGGTTTCGTATTGTCTTGTTCTATCTCAGCGCGGGATACCCGCGCGCGGAATACAGCCTACAAAGACCGTGTCCGGATACGGCGAAGGAGCGGCTCGCGAAAGCCGCTCCCCCGTCGTGCGTTACTAGCGGATGCCGACGCCGCTGCGGCGGATGCTCAGGCGGTCCGTCAGCGTGCGGTAGCGCTCGATGTCCTTCTTGGCCAGGTAGCCGAGCAGGCGACGACGCTGGCCGACCAGGAGCAGCAGGCCCCGGCGGCTGTGGTGGTCGTGCTTGTGCTCCTTGAGGTGGGCGGTGAGCTCGTTGATGCGGTAGCTCAGGATCGCGACCTGCACCTCGGGGGAGCCGGTGTCGCCTTCCTTGGTGGCGTAGTCGGCCATGATCTGCTTCTTCGTTGCGGTGTCGAGCGACACGTGTTCTCCCTCTGCAAGGTGGTGAGCGCCCCCGGTCTGACTCACGGAGGCAACGGGGCTCACATGGTGCGGGCGCGCGGCCCGTGGGCAGCGCGCATCCCGGGCACGCGGCTCCGGGATACGGACAACCCTAGCAGGAGCGCATCAGGCTGTGATGTTCCGCAGCTTGTCGTACAGATCCAGCACCGCCAGGCACAGCGGAACGACGGACACCATCAGCATGCCTTCGAGCACGTCCATCAGCCGCCCCCAGAACGGGGACAGCCCGCGGGTGGGCACGGTGGTCGCGACGATCGCGAGCAGCGCGCCGACCGCGCACACCAGCGCGAAGATCCAGCCCTGGCGCTCCTTGTCCAGGAATCCGGTGTCCAGGCTCAGCCCGACGAAGAGCATCGCGAGGCCGAGCAGGCCGGCCGTGTACAGCACGGTGACCTGCGTGGTGTGCCTGAACAGGCGGGCGCGACCGAGGGTGACCAGGGCCAGTACGGCGGTCAGGATCCGGGTCCACATGGTGTCGACGTTGCCCAGCACGACACACGAGACGACGATCACAGCCGCGCACGCCCCGGTGAGGCCGCTGAGCAGCTCGTGCCCGTTGCGGGCCCGCGCGGCGACGTCGGCGTGGTCGAGGGTGTCGCTCTGCCGGGCCGTGGGCGCGTCCGAGGGCAGGAAGCCGATCGGCAGGCGGGCGAGGCGGGCCGCCCAGGAGGGCAGGAAGGCGATCATCGCGATCGCGACGGTGCCGGCGACGGCCGCCGCCTCGCGCGGGCCGCTCTCGAAGGTGATCAGGCCGAAGGTGGCCGACGTGCCGAGCGCGCCGGCCCCGGCGCCGGCGATGTAGACGGCGCCGCGCTCCGGCAGCAGCGCGGCGATCAGCGTGGAGATCACCAGGACCGCGACGCAGGCGGCCAGGAACTGGACCCGTCCGGGGCCCTCGCGCACCGGCGGCTCGATCGCGCCCAGGCCGGCCAGGAAGGCGTTCGGCAGCGCGCCGAGGCCGAGCACGGCGCCGCCCACGTGGTCCCCGTACACCCGGGAGCGCACGCCCGCGACCACGGTGAGCACCAGGGCCAGCGAGCCGCCGACAATGGCGGGCAGGCCGTGCGGCAGGGGGGTCATCCGCCAGAGCGCGATGGCGCCGAGGGTGAAGAAGGCTGCCGCACCGGACAAGCCGGCGATCCGCAACATCTCCGGCGTCCACAGCCGGTTGTCGCCGGCGACCGAGGTGGCCACCGAGTCGGCCACGTCGTCGTAGACCGGCGGCGGCGGGGCGTCCGCGAGCGCGGTGAAGCGCAGCAATTCGCCGTCGCGCACGTTCTGCCCGGCCAGGGTGAGCGCGCTGTCCAGGGGCTCGCCGTCGAACCGGGTGAGCTGGAAGCCGGTCACCGCGCCGTTGCGCTGGGTCTGCCCGGACAGCCGGAGTATCTCCGGGTACAGCTCCGCGAGCGGGACCTCTTCGGGCAGCGCGAGATCGACTCGGCAGTCCGGCGCGATGACGGTGATCCGGGCGAACCCGGTGGTGACCGTCGTGGTCGTGGAGTTCACCTGTGCAGATCCCCCTGCTTGTAGCTGCCCCGTGTCCCGCGGCCCCGAGGGGCCGGGATGACGACGCACTCTATAGCCGCGACACGGCCGGCCGCTGGCGCCGACGGGGTCGGCCAGTAGTATGCGGCGCACACACGAACGGCTCAACCGGTTCACGTGTGCATGGAGACGACCCTGACGGGGTGGGTTGACTCACATCACCTGCTCCTTTTCCGTGTTCTGCGGCGGGCTCGATCCATGTCCAGGGATCCTCGCGACGGATGAGGCTGATTCACCTTGACCGTGGTCATCGTCAAGCGCCCGCCCAGGGTGCTGCCCTCTCCTGTGCCGGCGGAGGAGATCCAGCTCCAGGCACCGCCCGAACTGGAGCGACCGACCGACCAGAACTGGATCATGAGCGTGCTCCCGATGATGGGCATGCTCGGCTCGGCCGGCTTCTTCTTCATGCCTGGTGCGCCGAAGATGATGATGGTCATGGGCGGCATGATGATGATCTCGTCGCTGGTCATGGTGGTCGCCAACATCATCAAGTCGCGTGGTGGCAATCGGGTCCAAATGCTCGATGCCCGACGCGACTACCTCAAGTACCTCGCCCAGCAGCGCAAGGAGGTCCGTCGGACCGCCCGCAAGCAGCGCGACGCGCAGTTGTGGACGCACCCGGACCCGGCGCAGCTGTGGTCGGTGGCGGCGGGCGAACGGCGGATCTGGGAACGCCGGGCCGGTGACGCCGACTTCGGACAGGTCCGGGTCGGCGTGGGCCAGCAGCAGTTGTCCACCCCGCTGGTGGCGCCGAGCACCGCGCCGCTGGAGGAGTTGGAGCCGCTGTGTGCGGACGCCATGCGGCGCTTCCTGCGCACCCAGGCGACGCTGGACGACCTGCCGATGGCGGTGTCGCTGCGCTCCTTCTATCACCTGACCGTCTCCGGCGAGCCGGAGCGGGTGTACGGACTGACTCGGGCAATGCTGGGCCAACTCGCGGTGCTGCACTCGCCGGACGACGTGCGCATCGTGGTGGCCACGGACGCGAACTCGCTGCCGCGCTGGGACTGGCTGAAGTGGTTGCCGCACGTGCAGCACCCGTCGCAGTCGGACGGCGCGGGTTCGATCCGGATGATCGCGGGCGACCTGGGCGAGATCGAGGAGTGGCTGGCCGAGGACCTGGCCGGGCGCTCGCGCTTCGCGGCCGGCGCGCAGCCCGTACTGGACCAGCCGCACCTGGTGGTGGTCCTGGACGGCGGCGGCGTGCCCGCCAACTCGCTGCTCGCGGGGGCGGACGGATTGCAGGGCGTGACCATCGTCGAGGTGGTGCCCGGTCCGCTGGACGAACTGCGCGGCGGACTGGCGATCATCGCCGAGGAGGACCGGCTGACGCTGGAGTCGACGGCGGGTGCGTACGAGGGGATGCCCGACTTCCTGTCGGCGGGCGACGCGGAGGCGCTCGCCCGGAAGCTGGCCCCGCTGCGGCTGTCGGCCAACGACGACGACGAGCCGCTGCTGGCCAACCTGGACTTCACCGACCTGATGGGCATCGGTGACGCCGCGCAGGTGGACGTGTCGCAGACCTGGCGGCCCAGGCCGCCGAACGACCGGCTGCGGGTGCCGATCGGGATCGGCCAGAACGGCGAGCCGATCATGCTGGACATCAAGGAAGCGGCGATGGAGGGCATGGGCCCGCACGGCCTGTGCGTCGGCGCGACCGGTTCCGGCAAGTCCGAGCTGCTGCGCACCCTGGTGCTGGGCCTGGCCACCACGCACAGCTCGGAGATCCTCAACTTCGTGCTCGCCGACTTCAAGGGCGGCGCGACCTTCTCCGGGATGTCGGACATGCCGCACGTCGCGGCGGTGATCACCAACCTGTCCGACGACCTGACCCTGGTCGACCGCATGCGCGACTCGATCACGGGCGAGCTGAACCGGCGGCAGGAGCTGCTGCGTTCGGCGGGCAACTACGCCAACATGCACGACTACGAGCGCGCGCGGGTCGCGGGCGCCGCACTCGAGCCGCTGCCCTCGCTGGTGATCATCATCGACGAGTTCAGCGAACTGCTTACCGCCAAGCCGGACTTCATCGACATGTTCATCCAGATCGGTCGCATCGGTCGATCGCTGGGCGTACACCTGCTGCTCGCGTCGCAGCGCTTGGAGGAGGGCCGGCTGCGCGGCCTGGACACGTATCTGTCCTACCGGATCGGTCTGCGTACCTTCTCCGCCGCCGAGTCCCGCGCGGCGATCGGCGTACCGGACGCCTATCACCTGCCGTCGGTGCCCGGCGCGGGCTATCTCAAGTTCGACACCGAGTCGATGGTGCAGTTCAAGGCCGCGTACGTCTCCGGCACCTACCGGGCCTCCGACCGGGTGCGGCGCAACCAGTCGGGCGCGCCCATGCCGGTGCTGTTCGGCAGCCAGTGGACGGCCGCGAACATGTGGAACCGGCAGCCGGACCTGCCGCCCGAGCCCGAACCCGAACCGGACATCGACAGCGCGCTCGCGGACACCGTGCTCGACGTGATCGTGCGCCGGATGGTCAACCAGGGTCCGCCCGCGCACCAGGTGTGGCTGCCGCCGCTGGCCGAGTCGAACTCGGTCGACCAGATGTTGCCGCCGCTTCAGGCCACCGCGGATCGCGGGCTGTCCTCGCCCGACTGGGGCGCGAACGGCCGGCTGGTGGTGCCACTGGGCCTGGTGGACAAGCCGTTCGAGCAGCGCCGCGACGTGATGTACGCGGACCTGTCCGGCGCGGCCGGCCACGCGCTCGTCGTGGGTGGCCCGCGCAGCGGCAAGAGCACCTTGCTGCGCACCATGATCGCCTCCTTCGCGCTGACCCACACGCCGGCCGAAGTCCAGTTCTACGTCCTGGACTTCGGCGGCGGTGGCATGGTCGCGCTGAGCGATCTGCCGCACGTGGGCGGGGTGGCGGGCCGGCTCGACGCCGAGCGGGTGCGCCGGATCGTCAGCGAGGTCAAGGGCATCCTGGACCGGCGCGAGGAGATGTTCCGGGTCAACAACATCGACTCGATCGACACCTTCCGCAGGCGCCGTGCCGCCGGGACGCTGCCGGACGAGGCCTGGGGCGACGTCTTCCTGTTCGTCGACGGCTGGTTGACCCTCAAGAACGACTTCGACGCGCTCGAGGCCGAGGTCACCGACATCGCCACGCGCGGCCTGGGCTTCGGCGTGCACGTGGTGCTCACCGCGTCCCGGCACCCGGAGATCCGGCCCGCGCTCAAGGACCAGATCCAGACCCGGTTGGAGCTGCGACTCGGCGAGACGATGGAGTCCGAGGTCGACCGGCGGCTCGCGGCGAACGTGCCCACCGGCGCGCCGGGTCGCGGCCTGTCCCCGGACAAGCTGCACTTCCTGGCCGCGCTGCCGCGGATCGACGGGGCGTCCTCGGCGGAGGACCTGGGCGAGGGCATGGCGGCCATGGTCGGCGCGATCAAGGCCGCGTGGGCGGGGCCGCCCGCTCCCCCGGTGCGGGTGCTGCCGATGCTGCTGCCGTACGAGCAGTTGCCGACGCCCGCGCAGGTGCCCGGTCGGCCGATCCCGATCGGCGTGGACGAGGCGACGCTCAGCCCGGTGTACCTGGACTTCAACGTCGACACGAACTTCGTGCTGTTCGGCGAGAGCGAGTCCGGCAAGACCAACTTCCTGCGGCTGCTGGCGCGCGGCATCTCCGAGCGGTACACGCCGGCCGAGGCCCGGATCATCGTGTCCGACTACCGGCGCACGCTCTTGGACGTGGTCCCGGAGTCGCACCTGCTGGAGTACGCGGCGGCGGCGCCGGCCCTGACCTCGTTCATGAACGAGATCCGCGGCGGCATCGAACGCCGCCTGCCCGGGCCGGAGGTGACCCAGGATCAGCTGCGCAACCGGAGCTGGTGGAGCGGCCCCGAATTGTTCCTGCTGGTCGACGACTACGACCTGGTGGCCTCCTCGAGCGGCAACCCGGTCGGCAGCATCGCCGAGTTCCTGCCGCTGGCCCGCGACGTCGGCCTGCACCTGATCATCGCCCGCAGCAGCGGCGGCGCGGGCCGGGCCCTGTACGAGCCGGTCCTGCAAAAGCTCCTCGACCTGGGCACGTCCGGCCTGATCCTGTCCGGCAACCGCGACGAGGGCGCCCTGATGGCCAACGTCAAGCCGGCCCAACTCCCGCCGGGTCGCGGCCAGTTCATCACCCGCCGCCGAGGCGTCGAACTGATCCAGACGGCCTGGCTGGCGGAAACCTGACCGACCCACAACACCACATTCGGGGCCCGGGCACACCGCCCGGGCCCCGCTTTGTGCCGGTATGCCGACCCGGCCATCCGAATAGTTATAACGGAACGTCAGCCTCCTCTTGCAATCCGCTGATGGTTCATGGATCAATGGTCGGCACTGTGGCACGCAGGCGTGTTCGACGTGCGCCGGGGAGGGTCACGGCCGAAGGTCATCAAGCGCGGGGGAAGCGTTGGCTATGGCGGGATCCGGTTTCCAGATCAGCCTGGAGATGCTCGAGAAGTTTCAAAGCGCGCTGGAGGGCGTCCTGACCGATCTGGTCGGCCCGGACACAGGGGCCAACCCGGGGGACCATGGGATCGGTGCGAGCGACCTTGGGGTGTCGTTTGCCGAGGCGCCGATGATGGGTGGGGTCATCACGGAGACGGCAACTCAATTGCGGCAACTGATCGACAAGTTGCAGGATCAGATTACGGCGATGAAGTTGGGGATCAAGGTCACGGGCGCGAACACGGCCGACGTTGACGACGACACGCGCCAGTCCCTGAATCAGGTGCTGCAGCGGATCGGTAGCGGTGGGCAGGCGCCCGTGGTGGCGGGATCGGCGCCGGGGACACCGCCGGCAACCAGCAAGGTGGATCTGGGATGACGCGGCTACGGGAGCCAGGCGTCGTGGGGAGGATCTGATGGTGCATTCCGAAGGCGCGCCGACCAACGGACCGGGCGGCGGGGAAACCGACTTCGACAGCTTTTCCCTGGAACAGCTGCAAGCGATGATCGCGCAGGCGAGTCCTTCGGCGCTGACAGGCTACGCGGAGAAGCTGACTGGCACAGCGCGGCGGATCCAGACGGCGACGGAGGGCCTCAGCAAGTGCATCCAGGCCCTGGACGGTGTCTGGGAGGGTCCCAGTGCGGAGAGCTTCCGCTCCTGGGCCGGCGGCCTGACCGCCGCAGCAGCCGGACTCGGCGACTACGTCGCAGCTGCCAGCACCCACGTCAATCACATAGGCCAACAGATTGTCGTGGCCAAGGCCCGGATGCCACAGCGCATGGACCCGACGGTCCTGGCTACGGCGAACCAGGGCCCGGTGGCCTTGGTGTCCCAAGCCGTGACGACCAAGGCCGCCGGTGGCACCCCTCCCGGCGGTGTGGACCCGATCAAGGCCCAACAGGACGCCAAGGCCCAGGTCGACGCGGCCCACCGCGAGGCGGTGGCGCAGATGCGGATGTTGGCTTCTACGTATCGGGTTACGGCACAGGACCTGAAGGCGATGCCGGCGCCTGTGTTTCCGCCACCGCCTAGTAATTTCCGAGACAATTTCCGAGACAACTACACAGCCATCGAAGGGCCAACCGGCGGCTCGGGCGGTGGGGGCTCGGGCGGTGGGGGCTCCGGCAGTGGGGGCTCCGGTAGTGGTGGCTCCGGCTCAGCCGGGTCACGTTCAGGAGCAGGCCAGCCGAGTTCCGGGATCTACTCCGCCCCGCCAGGCTCCACGCCCGGCAGCGGAGGCCCTGGCGGCACCACGACGGGGGCCAACACTTCATTCGTACCTCAGTCGACCAATCTGCAAGGCGCCGGTTCACTCACTGCTCCCGATCCCACAACCGGTGCTCCCTGGACGCCGCAGGTCTCCGGCGGCCCTGCACCGGTGACCACGCCAAGCGGTAACGGACCCGGGCTCGGCCTGCCGGGCGGCATTCCACCGTTCTCGGGGACCACTCCCGGCACGCCTCCCGGCGGTGGCGCCGGCCGCACCGGCGGCGCCCCCGGATCCGGCCCGCGCGGCGGGGGCGGGGGCGGAGGCACCAGCAGCCCCTCTTCACGCAGCGGAGGCGTCCCGGGCATGGTGCCGGGTGGAAGCGGGAGTTCACCTGGATCCCCGCCACGCGGTGGCGGTACGCCGCCGGGAACCGGCGGTGGACGCGGGTCCTTCACCACCCGTCCCGAAACACGCACCCCGAACCCACTCGGTCCCGGTGGTTCTTCCGGCACCGGCTCCCCTGGACGCGCCCCCGGGATGCCGGGATTTCCAGGCGCCGCGGGCGGCGCTGGCCCGTCCTCGACCGGGGGCTCCGGGCGCAGGCTCGCGGCGTCCCGGGGGGGGCTCCGTCGGAAACGTCTCGGGAACCCCGTCCAATCGGCACTCACCCAGGCTGCGAGCCCTGCCCGTGGAAAGCGGTGACCCGGCGTCGGAAGGTGCCGGCAACCAGGCTCCGAGGCAAGCTCCTGGCCGGCGGACACCTTTTACCGGCGGCGCACGCTCGGAACAGATCCCACGTCGTGCCCCTCGCTCCGAAGAAGATGACGACAATGTCTGGGACGGCCCACGCCGACCGGGTGTGGTCCCACCGGTCATCGACTGACCGGCGCCCGCGCCATCGCCCTAGGAAGGACACCACCGCCGCATGAGCGGACGCCTCACCCGAGCTTCCCGGATGTCCGTCACGCTCGGCGTGCTCCTGATCATCGTGATCGGCGCGGGTCGGTTTGCGTCACCTGCTTTTGCAGAGTCCATTCGGGCACAGCAGTGGTATTTGGACACCTGGAAGATCGATGACGTCTGGAAAACCACGCGCGGTGCCGGAGTCACGATTGCCGTGATCGACTCGGGCGTAGACGCCACTCATCTGGATCTCGTCGGACAGACTTTGCCGAGTCTGAGCACTTCCGGGGACGTAGAGGGGCACGGCACCGGAATGGCCAGTCTCATCGTGGGGCAGGGTCAAGCAGGTGGCGGCCAAGGCGTCTTCGGCGTCGCTCCGGGTGCCAAGGTCCTACCCTTCCGCACCGCCCCTGGTCCCATCGGAGGACTCGACCAAACATCCTTGGCTGAAGGTGTTCGCCTCGCCGCCGACTCCCCAGCCAAAATCATCAACCTGTCGGTGGGTTCAGGAACGTATTCCCCAGCGTTTAGCGATGCCATCACATACGCACTGAGCAAGGGGAAGCTGTTGGTTGCGGCCGGCGGCAATACGCCGGAGGACCAAAACGGTGTACCGGTGTACCCCGGCGCGTATCCAGGTGTTCTGTCCGTCAGCGCAGTGAATCGTGAAGGTTCGCCGGCCAGTAACAGTGTCCAAGGGTCGTGGATTTCGCTCACGGCTCCCGGACAAGACATCCCCAGAGCTTGCGTCACGCAGACCCACTACTGCCGTGGCACCGGCTCCAGCGACGCCGCCGCCCTGACCTCAGGTGTTGGCGCGCTCGTCTGGTCCGTGCATCCCGACTGGACTGCCAACCAGGTCATCCGGCGGCTGCTCGACACCGCGAATCGGCCCAATGAGCCCGTGCCTTCGGACACCTTCGGCTACGGCGCCGTCAGCCCCCGCAAGGCCCTCGCCGCCACCGACACGCCCGGTCCCGCCGACGTCAACCCGCTGATCGGCGTGCGCGGCGACAAGCCCACCACGGCGCCGACGACGGCCGCCCCGAATACCCCCTCGGCCGCGGCACCCGCCGCGCCAAGCCAAACCACTCCGCCGGTGGCGGCACCCGCCGCCAAGTCCGACGACGGCAACAACCTCCTCGTCCCCATCCTGGTCGGAACCATCGCCGCAGCCGCCCTCGTCGCCGGCGCCGCCGTCATCACCATGCGCCGCCGCCGAGCCCGCGAACTCGCCCGCCGGCAATTGGCCGTCGCGCCTCCGTGGCCCACCGCGCCCCCCGCTCCGCCGACCTACCACCACCACGGCGGCGGCCCCTACGACCGACGCTGACGTACAACGGCCCGAACCGGACCGCATGGCCGCCACCGCGACGGTCAGAACAGCGGTGCGTGGTTGCCGTAGCGCGGCTTGCAGAGTGTGCACGGGATGGGCCGACCCTCGCGGTCCTCACCGCGCCGGCCGCCCTTGCAATCGCAGACGGCCGCGGGCTCGGGCATCGGGTCCGGGCCCACGAATCGCCGGAACGTCTCCCGCATGGTCGCGTGCACCTCGATCGCCTCGTCCAGGCGGTACAGCAGGACGGCCAACGGTGCACGGATGCCGGGACCGGTGAGGGGTCCGCGCGTTCGAATCGTGCCCGCGAGGTCGTGGATCAGCACGGTCCGATCGGCGCGCCGGGCGAGCTTGAGCGCGACAAGGTGGTCGACACCTATTTCGCGGGGACCGCGCAAGCAGCCGGTTCGGGGGCAGCCGCGACGATGGCGGCCTTCAGTTCGTCCAGCGAGCGCAGTCGGTCGTCCAAACGTTCGAGGCCACGCACCGGAGTGTCGTAATCCCTGAGCGAGGAAACGGATTCACAACCCCACTCGAGGATTTTCCCGTTCGCGAACCTCTGGCTCGGCTGAGCCAGTGGTCCGGCAAGAAGACGATGAACCTTCGTGAAGCGAAGCGCTCGTTCGCCCTTCTCGTTGAAAACATCGCACCAGGACAGGATATCCGGAGCGGTCGTGAAGCTTTCCCGGGTCCAGCCGGTTGTGTCCGAGATTCCGAGCTCCCCCGCGGAAATCGGCAGGCAGGCCCCGTCGTGTGCGAGCGGTGTCCTGCGCACCGGCCCGGAAGAGATGTCAAGATCCGGAATCCGCTCCCGACAACCAATGGCCTCAAGCGAACGGTTCACCAACCGGGTCAGCATCGAAGCCACCATCGGCCGCACGTCGTTCGATGGGGCATCGGCGGACCGAAGCATGCTCAGCATGGCGAACTGCGGCACGTCACGCAGATTCGCGGGCGCATTCTCGCATCGTGGCACCCGGACCCACGCGGCGTTGTCGGCGACCGCGCCGCTGAGACCGCCACCAAGGGGAGTTGCGCCACTCGGGAAGTTCTGCCAGGTCATGCTCTCCAGCGAAGTGACCACCGGCATCTTGAACTCGAAAGCCGCGCGGTCATTTCCGTCGGGATGGCTGATGAACGTGTTCTGTGGGCGGACCGCCCCGGCCGCCGTCGGCACGGTGACGTAGCAGCCGACCTGACCGGTGAAGGTTGCGCTTACCGGTTCGCGGGATTCACCGTTTCGGATGCTGCCATGCTTTCCGGTAGTCGATCCGCTCACGAAACGCGTGACCTCCGCCCCGGAAAGCGCGTCAAAGCACACCCGCTTCGGCGCGGCATCGTCTTCTTTTTGCCAGGGCAGATCGCCGTTACGCCCCAATACCAAGCCGGTCGCCAACAACGAAAGGCAGACCACCGACACCGCGACAAATACTCGTTTCCGAAACAGCACCGACAACTTGCCCCGCATCAGCACACCTTCCAAGATGGATCAACCCGACGACCCCGCTGATCCGCTGCTATACCCCCAGGGTGGAGCGCACGCGCTCGCCGCCGTTCCCGTAGTTGAGCATCGAATGCCGCATCGTAATCTCGTTCTCGACTTCGAAATTCGGTTGTCCTCGCTCCGGAGAGGTTTCCGACCACGTCCGCAGCGCCCCTTCCAAACGCCCCGTGTTCTCCCGGTGCAGCCTTTCCAAGTCGATCGAAGTCTGTTCCGCAATTTCTGCGGTTCGATCCTCGTACCACCCGTCGGTAAAAAGATTTATGCGACGCTGGGCAAAATCACCCAAAAAGGCAAGTTGTCCCGGCAGTGCCACTCCGACCACGGCATTGGCGCCGCCACCGAGACCGTGATACAGGTATTTGCTTTCCCAGTTTTTCGCGGCTGCCGAGTCGCTACCCTGACCCTTGATCACCTGGGTTCGGATCTCGTCGAGCGCACCCAATGCCCCGGATCCGGCCTCGACCTCCAGGCGCGCCCCACTCGGCGTCGTGGCGGTGACCAGATTGGCCGCCGTGTAATTCAGCTCCTGATTGTAGAGAGACCGGAAAGCCTCGGGGTTCTCAGACATCCCTCTGGTGGCGTATATCAAATCGTACTCATCGAAAAGCTTCGCCCCACGGCTGTCTCCGGCCAGGGTTCGGTGAGTGTCGTCCACGTACTCGGAAAGGATGTTCGCGACGCTGTCGCTCATGTCTCCGGGAACCGCCCCATGCAGTCCCCCTCGGCCCCCGAGATAGGCAACCGTGTCCTTCGCGATCCGGCGCATCACGTCGTCGTGCGGCAGCATCGGGGAGTCCGGAAGCCCCACCCCGCCGGTCGGAATTCGGCCGGTGGTGGCGGCCTGGAGCGCGTTCCCGAGGGCGTCGTAGCTGGTCGGTTCGCCCTGACCGCCGATGTGGTCGAGGATCGGGTCGCGGCCCTTGAACAGATAGTCCAGCCGAGCCGGGCCGCCGTCGCCGAAGAAGCCCTTCGCGGCCTCCGGGTTCCAGCTCATCGCGGTCAGCACACCGGTCATCGGGTCATAGCCACTGCCCGGTCGGGAGAGGTCGAGGCCGAAGCGTGGAGGCGGCATCAGGGTCGTGCTCCAGATCGAGGGCTTGCCGGCCCCTTTCTCGAACGCGATCACCTCGTCCGCGGTCTGCCGCAGGAAAGCGGTGTCGTACGTCCCGTGGCCCAGCAACGTGCCCAGGAGCTGATACCCGTAGACCGTGGCCCGACCCGGATAGGCGTCACCGTCGCCGACTCTGACGAACTCCCGGCCCGCCTCCCGCATCGAGGCCATCCACGCGGGGTCCTTGACCAGCCGGGGACTTGCCGTGGCGAGCGAGTTGCCGAGGTCGGTCTGGAGCTGCTTCAGGTCCGCGAGTCTCGGGTCCTGCTTGTCGCCGGCGGCTATTCGCGCGTTCATCTGGGCGATCAGCCCCGTGGCGTCGTAAAGGCCGGTGGGTTTCATCGTCCGGGTCAGCGCCTCGGCGAAGTTGGGGTCGCCCGAGTTCGCCTGCATGAGGTTGCGCAGCAGGTCCAGTTCACCCGGGTTGAGCGAGGACAGGCGAGTGAACAGGTCCGAGGCGCGCTTGGCGTCGGCCTCAGCGCCGCCACCGAGGGCGTTCGGCGAGTCGAAGGTGATCGGGTCCTTGCCGCGCGTCGCCCGCAGCGCCGCCGCGCCGCGCTCGTCGGCGTCGTTGGCCCGGCGGAGCAGATCCGCGATCCGCCGACCGATCTCCTCGGCGTGCCCCCGCTGTTCGGCGGTGTATCGATCCCCCGCTTCCTTCGTCACCTCCTGCCCCGGACTCACCGGCATCGGCGGCCAGGTGACCGACCCGTCCGGGGCGATGACAAGCTTCTTGGCGGCTGCCTCCGCATCGATCCCACGCAGTTCGTCCCGCAGCTTGCGGAGGTCACCGTTGACATCGCTGAGGACGGTGGCGATCGCGCGGCACTCGGTCACCGCGTTCTCCAACTGCTTGTTCACATTGTCGAGGCGTACGCCGGCCATCGTGGCGGAAAGCCCCTGCCACTTCTGACCCTTGATGGGCGCCGAGAGCTCGGGTCCGAGGCGGAGTTCCACCCCTTGCATCTGTCCGGACAGCGTGTCCCAATACGAGACCGCCGCCGATAACGCGTCGAAATTGGCTTGCCGGAACTGGGTGAGGTTCATCGCGCGCCACCCCTATGAGCTGAACAGGTTGGTGTTGACGTGCTCGGTGCGCCGATACTGGTCCGCGTTGTCGCGCAGCGCCTGCGCGGCCAAGGTGAACTGCGCGGCGGCCGAGGCGGCTTGCAATGGCCAGTCGTGTGCCAATTCACGGAGGGCCGCCTGCATCGCGCACCCCTCGAGTCCGCCGGCCGCGGTTTGAGCGGTGGCATCCGCGTCCTGGTTGATCTTCATGATCTCGCCGTGAAACGCGTCGGCCGTTCCGGCCAACCGGGTCAGCTGGTCCGCTTCCACATGCGTGCGACCGGGCACATCGAACGGGCCGCCGGGATCCCCCGGGGGCGGCGGTGTCGCCAAGAAGGGCTTCGGCACGGCCGGCGTGGTGGAGTTCGGGTCGGCCAGAAAGTACTTGGGTTCCAACGCGCGATTGATCCGCGTATCCGGGATCTCTTGGTCTGCCATGGTTTCCCCCATGTGTTCTGAAGCCGGGTTGTCTCGGCGCGCTGCTGGTGGCGAGACCGCGCCCCCGGCGCACCCGCCATCGGCGCGACGAATGGGCCCGATACCGGACGAGACCCCCGGGCCCGGCTCTGGATTCAGGCTGTGCCCACGCTGCCCTTCCCGCGCTTTCGGGCGTCGCGGACGACGATGGCGGCGCAGATGACGACGATGGTCAGGCCGATGGCCATGAACAGGACCACCGAGGCCTGGCGGCGGTCGCGGTCGGCTCGGGTGGGGCCGTGGGCCAGGGGGGCGACGTTGACGAGCTCGGTACTGCGGTCGACCTTGGGGTCGGGGACCGGAGCGGACCCGGGAACCCCCGTATAGCTGAGGGCGCGCAGCGGGTCGACCACGCCCCAGCCGACGCCGTCCACGTGGCCCGGGGCGCCGCGCTGCGCGGTCTGTTCGATCAGCGTGATCACCTGGGCTGCGGTGTAGGTCGGGTGCGCCGAGCGGATCAGTGCCGCGACGGCGGCCACGTACGGGGTCGCGAAGGAGGTGCCGGCGCCGCTGCAGTGGCCGCCCTTGGGCACCGTCGACCACATGTCCACGCCCGGGGCCATCACGCCCACGTACGGCTTGTTCTGCGAGAACGGCGCCCGCTCGTTGTTGCGGTCGGAGGCGCCGACGCCCAGGACGCCGGGATACTTCGCCGGCCACGAGTCGAGGTTGTCCTTGTCGCCGGAGTTGCCCGCGGCGGCGACCACGACCACCTGCTTGGCGATCGCGCGCTGCACCGCGTCGCGCAGCTTGGCGCCCGGCTCTTGGCCGCCCACGGTGTCCTGGGAAATGTTGATCACCGTGGCGCCCCCCGCCACCGCGAAGTCGATCGCCGCCGCCAGGCTGTCCTCGTTGCCCTTGGTCGCGTCGTCGCCGCCGTTCTGCCGGATCGGCAACAACATCGCGTCGGGTGCCAGACCCACGAAGCCCGTGTCGAGCCTGGGCGTCAGCCGGCTGCCGGGTCGGGCTGCGATGATGCCCGCGGCCATCGTGCCGTGGCCGTGGGTGTCGTCGGTGCCGTTGGCCTTGTCGTTGAAGAAGTCCTTGCCGGGCACGATCGCCGGACCCAACTGCGGGTTGTCGTCGTCGATCCCGCTGTCGATCACCGCGACCGTGACACCCTTGCCGGTGGACGTCTGCCAGAGCTCGTCGAGCAGTACACGCTGCAGCGACCACGGCTTGCCGGGCATCGGCTTGGAGGGGTACACACACTCGCCCGCGAGCAGCTCGGTGTCCACCGGCCCGCCATCGACCGCCGCCGACCCGGCCGGCAGCAGCAGGCCGAGCGTGAGAAGAGGTGCCGCCCACCGTCGCCGCACGGGTCGCATCGGTTCGTTCGCCTTCCGGATCACCACCGGACCGGCCCCGGACTCCCGGGCCGGCCTGGCCTGTCGTGTGGGTGTCCCCGGCCCCCGTGAGACCGATGACGGACACGGGAGGAGGCGGGCACGAGCCCGCCTCCTCTCATCGCGTCACAACGAGGGCACCGGCCACCGACCCGGCGACTGCCCCCGGACCGATACCGCTACCGCGCCGGTACCGATGCCACCTCGGTCGCGCTGTCGAACTGCGAGCGCCACCACGCCGGTACGGACCCCGCCGGTGCCCCGAAACTCCCGGTGTCAGTGCCACATCTTGGCGTTGGACGCCTCGGTCTGGCGGTACGCGTCGGCCGCACGCATCAGGCCGTCGGCGATGCCGTTGAGCGCGTCCTGCAGACCCTGCGCGTTCTGGTCCCAGCTCGCCTGCTGGACGAGGTAGCCCTCGCGAGCGTCACCGGACCACGACTCGGTGACCGGCGCGATGTCCCGCTTCAGGCCCGACTGCATGTCGGCGAGACGGGCGTTGAGGGCGCGAATATCGGCTGCGGCCTGTTCGAGCGCAGCGAAAGTGACAACTACCTGCGACATGCTTTCTCCCCAGTGTCGGATGACCGGCTTGCGACCGGGGCATCGCCCCGAGCAGCACGAGAGCGAGTACGACCGCCTGCGACCGAGAATCGGACCTCGGTCAGAACATCAACTTCGAGATTTTGCCGGACACGGCCGTCTCGGTCTGGTCGTACGAGTTGGCGTTGTGGCCCATGGCCCCGGAAATGGCGTCAAGAGCGCGCTTGACACCGAGCGCCTTCTGCACGGCCTGTTCCTGCAGCGGGTCGAACTGGTTCCTGGCAGCGCCCTGCCACTGACCCTCGATCGCGTCGACCTTGCGGTTCATCTCCTGGATGGCCGCTTCGAGGTCGGTCGCCACGCCCTGAACCTTCTTCGACAACTCCGCCAACATCTGCGGAGTGATCTTGAACGCTTCACCTGCCATGTTTCACCATCCCCCATGAGACAGACGTGCGCGAGGAAAGGTTCGTGTCACCCGTGTCGGGTGCCCCCGCACCAACGTCACCGTTGCGACGTCGTGGGAACTCTAACCGCAACCCGGGACGCCACCCAAGCGACGCCCTACTCATAGTTACGGAACCTTGACTCGGTCGATACCACCGCGGCCTTGTGCAATGCGCCGGTCTTCGGTCGTGCCTTCCGGTTCTCCGGTCGGGAGTCGTCACCACTCACGACCCGTCCGACGCTACCCCAACTCCCGCACCCCGGCTCAGGAACCCTGCGGCTTCTTGGCATCGGCCGTACTCAATTGCGGCCCTCGCGAGACCAGTTCGGACCACGCCCGGGGCAACGGCTTGACCTCCACGCCCTTGTAGCCCAGCCGCTGCTTCGCCTCGCTGTCCTGGTTCGGCCCGGCCGGCGCGCCGCCGGCCTGCGCCTCCTCCGGCACGCTGTAGCGCAGTCCCGAGTCGGCAACCAGGTACGTCGGACCATCCTCGGGCGTCCCGGTCACCTCGCGATACAGCGCCCCCGCACCGGGCTTGACCCACACGCCGCCCATGCCGTCGACCAGTTGCTCCGGCGGCCGGGTCCCGGCGGACTGCGTGGTCACCGGCTGGATGCCGCGCCACTCGCCGGAGAACGTGTTGCACACCACGTTGCGCGGCAACTCCAGGTCGTTGCGCGTCATCCGGTTCATCGGCGTCGGCGGGATCTCCGGCCAGCCCTTGTCCGCGGCGAACGTACGGTCCTGCACCACGGCGCCGCCGAGCGTGCCGAGGTTGACCGGGAAGGCGGTGGGCGTGGTGTTCCCGTACGCCTCCCTCGCCCTGGGGTTCGTGGTCAGCAGCACGGCGGTCAGCTCGCTGACCGGCATCACGCCCTCCATGGTGACCACGTAGTTCTGCCGCTGGGCACTGCCCTCCGCGCGCAGCACGATGCCAACCTTGTTGTACTCCCTGGCCAGCGGCAGTTGGGTCTGCTTGCCGTAGTCGGCCGGCATCGGGTGGTCGATGGTGCCGCCGTCGATCAGCGTCGCCAGCCACGCGTCGCTGACCGGTTGCGCGGGCGCGCCGCCCAGGTTCAGCGCACCGATCACGGTGGGCGTCTCCGTCACGAAGCGCTTGCCCTGGTAGACCAGGTACTTGCGCTGGTTCCGGTCCTGCACGAACAGCGCCTCGCCCGGTCGCAGCGCACCGTCCGCCGGAGCCGCGCCGATGAACACGCTGCGCTGCGGCTCGCCGGCCGGGTCGGGCTTGCCGTCCTTGCCCACGGCCGGCCGCTCGCACACGGTCCAGGACTTGCGCTCCTTGACCTCCTTGGCCGTCGGCAGCCGGTCCGGTGCGT
The DNA here is from genome assembly GCF_040605455.1 of Embleya sp. NPDC005575. NCBI lineage: Bacteria > Bacillati > Actinomycetota > Actinomycetes > Kitasatosporales > Streptomycetaceae > Embleya > Embleya sp. NPDC005575. The sequence goes on from NZ_JBEXCV010000049.1 coordinate 42,404, forward strand.
TCGGGATGCCCAGCGGCGCACCGTGGCTGACGCTGTTGAGCCGGCTCTCCGGAACCATGTTGACCTTGAAGTTGCCCGGGTCGAGCAGCAGTCGGCCGGAGGCGATGTTGAGCACCGGGTGCAGCTTGCCGTCGAGGAAGACGTACCGGCTCGCCGAGTCGCGGCCCACGATCAGGCTGCTCTTGTCCTTCCAACCGGGCGGCGTCCCGGGCTTGATCAGCCCGACCACCCCGAACCCGACCAGCACCAGCATCGCGACCACGATGCTCGGCGTGACCATGCGCATCGGCTTGGGCGCGTTCTCCTCGGTGCCACCGCCCGGAGCCGGTTGCAGGAACGCGGCCACCATCCGGCGGCGCGCGAAGATGTACGCCTCAAGCTGCTCGCGGCGCGATGCCATCGTTCTCCCCGTGATCGACCGTGCGCTCCGGCTGAAGGTTCTATCACCGACGCGACCACAGGGTCGCGGGCAATCCCCCGGCCCCGTACCGTACGGTGTGCCGCACCCGCCGTGACAGTCGGGCGACGGCATACGGGGACAAGTCGTGAGCATGGGGGATCTACAAACGTGGCCGCACCCGCGCCGGTAGGGACGCATCGGCAGACCCGCCCACCCACACCCGACGGGACGTCACCACCGGCACCGCAGCGCGCCGTACTGCGCGTACACCCACGTGCCGGCCGCATCGGCGGCGTCCTGGTCCAGCAGATCGTGCTGATCCAACTCGGGGTACTGCTGGTCGCGATCGGACTGGCCACGAATTTGGCGGTATTGATCGGTCTCGGTGCCCTCGCGGTGCTGCTAGTGGGGCCCGCCCTGGTGCGACTGCGCGGGCGCTGGCTCGTGCAGTGGTTGCCGATCCTGTTCGACTTCCGCCGCCGGCGCCGGATGCCGGCCGTCCCGGACGACGCCGATCCGGTCCTGGTCCCGGTTCTGGAGTGTGCGCCGCACCTGACGACGAGTTCGGTCACCGACCGCGAGCGCCGCTCCATCGGACTGATCGGCGACGGTACCTTCCTCACCGCCGTGCTGTTGGTCACCTCGCGCGACGAGCCGCTGCGCCCCTCTCGGGCGCAACGACCGCTGCCGCTGCCCACGATCGTGAGCACGCTGGAGGTCGACGACGTGACACTGGCCTCGGTCCAGGTGGTCCAGCACACCCAGCCCGCGCCGGCCACCCACCTGCCCGAGGAGGCGCTGGCCACCCGGTCCTACCGCCAACTCGTCGAGCAGGGGCTGCACGACGTGCCGGCGCTGCGCCTGACCTGGATCGCGCTGCGCTTCGAGCCCGAAATGTGCGCGGGAGCCGTCGCCGCACGCGGCGGCGGCGAGGAGGGGGCCCAGCGGGCACTGCTGCGCGCGGTCAACCAACTGGCCGGCAACCTGACCGGCGCCGGTTTCGAGGCCCGCGCCCTCGAGGAGGCCGAGCTGATCCAGGCACTCGCCACCTCGTGCAGCGTGAACCGCACCACCCGCCAGTACGGGCGCGGCGGCCGGCGGACCACCGAGTCCAAGCGCGCATGGCGCTGCGACGACCGGTGGCACACCACCTACTGGGCCAACCGCTGGCCGCAGCTGACCCAGGGTCGCACCTCCGACCTGGTGGGCGCGCTGACCGCGACACCGGCGGTCGCCACCACTTTCGCGCTGACCGCGACACACGGCGTGGGCGGCACCACCGCACTCACCACGCACGTCCGGATCGCCGCCCGTTCCGGCAGTGAACTCGCAGACGTGACAAGGCAGTTGGAACGCCGGGCCCGAGTCGAGAAGATCGGCCTGACCCGGCTCGACTGGGAGCAGCAACCGGCGCTGCTGGCCACACTGCCGCTCGGCGGCCTGTTGTGACGAACCGTCACAGATGCACACGTACGGGGAGGATCGACCAGTGAGCACGACCAACACCGGCAGGGGCCGACGCCGGGCCCCGAACGGGCGGGGCAACAACCGCAATCCGAACCCGCCCGCCCCCACCCCGAACCCCGCACCCGGCGCGGGTACTCCCGTGCCGCTGCCCTCGCGGCGCAAGGGCTTGGCCCGCCTGGTCGGACCCAGACACGAGCGGCACGTGCTGACCACCGCCCAATTGCCCGCCCTCGGCCTGCCGGTGGGCGACGACGGCGTGGTGATCGGCATCGACGCCGAGCGCAACCCGGCGGTACTCGGCCTGTTCCGGCCGGAGCCGTTGGACGTCGCGTTCGTCGGCGGCGCCTATGTGGTGCAGATCATCGCGCTGCGGGCCGCGGCGATCGGCGCGCGGGTCGCGATCGAGTCCGGTCGTCCGCAGTTGTGGTCCGCGATGGCCCAGGCGGCGGGCGGCGCACAACCGTGCGTGACGGTACATCAGGTGGGCCGGCTCGGCCCGCAGGGCCCCACCGCCGGCAGCCCGGTCCTGGTCATCCGCGACTGCGGCGCACGGCCGCCACGCAATCGGCTCGCGCCGGCCGCGTGGCAGACCACACTGACCCTGCTGCCCTTTTTGGACCCGGCGCAGGCCCGGCAGCGGATAGGCGTGGGCGCGGGCCTGGTCGGCATCCAGCGGGTCTCCCCGATCGAGGCACAAGCCGCCTCGTCGGTACTGTCCCTGCCCGGCGAGGACGAGGCCGCGTTGCCCACGCTCGCCGACGAACTGACCCTGTGGAGCACCAGGAAGTCGCGCAAGTACGTGCTGCTGGCGCCCACTCAGGCCGAGGTCGGCCTGCTCGGGCCGCCGCGGCGGATGGACTGACCGACCGAGGTCACGACACCGGCTCTGCGCGAACAGGTGGACGGAGCGGCAACGGGTGCCGGCACCGCTGACTACGCTGTGAGGCTCGTGTAGGGGGCAGCCTCGACTCTGGTCGAGGTACGGCGGACGGCGCGGCGCCGTGTGATCCGATGCCGAGCCGCCTCCGGACGATCGGAAGGACCACACCGTGAGCAGCGAGCAGGACGGCGCGCACATCGAGCCGGGGGCCGACGAGGAAGAGGAGTGGTCGGGACCCGACTTCACCATGCCCTCGTGGTACACGCACCAGGACGGCGGCGTGCCCGCGCCACCACCGTCCGGAGTCGGCGCGCCCGCACCCCCTCGGCAGAGTGGGCAGGTGCCGGCGGCGCCCCGGTACGGCAGCGACGACGCGACGCTGGTGCCGCCCGCGCGGACGCCCGACCCGCACGCACCGCTGCCGTACGGGACCGGCCCCGGTGTGGGTGGGCCGACCGGTGCCGCCCCGGGTCCGTACGGATCCGGCCCGGGCACGCCCGAACCGCCGTCGGTGCCGCCGGCACACCCGGCGGATGCCCCGCCCGGATACGGCGCCCCGGCGACCGAGCCGCCCGCCGGCCCGCCTGCCACGCACCAGCCTCCGCCCGAGCCCTATGGCGTCGATCACGCCGCATCGCATCCGGCCGACCCACGGGCTCCGTACGACGGCGCCCCCGCGCAGCCGAGCGCGCCGCCCGCAGGCGAACCGCACGGATTCGGCCTGCCCTCGGGCGACGCGACCACCGTCGTACCGCCGCAGTACACCTCGCCCGAGCCCTCGGCACCGCTCCCGTACGGCACGCCCTCGGCCGAACAGCCCCCCGTCGGCCCACCGGCCGGCCCGGACCCGGCCTTCACCCCGGGCGAGCCGACCATGGTCGTGCCACCGTCCGTCGACCAGGGCCCTCCCACCGGCGACCCGACCGGTCCGCCGCCCTTCACCCCCGGCGAGCCGACCATGGTCGTGCCACCCGCGCTCGACCAGGGCCGGCCCACCGGCACCCCCGCCGGCCCGCAGCCGCCCTTCACCCCCGGCGAGCCGACCATGGTCGTGCCACCGGCGCTCGACCAGGGCCGGCCCGTCGCCGATCCGCGCGAGGTCGGTGCCGCCGGCGAAGCCGCCGCGCCGACCGCCGAGTCGGACCACCGGGCGCCGGACCGGGCCGAGCAGACCGAACAGGCCCCGCCGGACGACGCCGGCCCGAGGCTCGACGCCGAGCATGCCGAGCACGCCGAGCACGCCGAGCCCGCCGAGCATGCCGAGCCCGTCGATCACGCCGAGCCCACCGAGCGGCCGGCCGACCCGGCGCCCGCCCCCGATCGGGTCGACCACGCGCACCCGGACACGCCGTTCGATCCGCACGACGTGCCCACCACGCCCGCCGGCGGCACGCCGATCCCCGGCCTGTCCGCCGCGCAACCGACCCCCGAGGCACCCCACGCGGAGCCCACCGGGGCGCCCACCGGCCCCGCGCCGCAACACGCGCCCGAGCCGCCGAGGTACGACAACCACCCGCCGTACGCGCCGGCCGCCGACGCGCAGCCGACACCCGAGCCGTACGACCCCACCCGCCGGCCGACCGGCGACCCGGCCGGACCGCCCGCCCCGCAGCCCGAGGTCCGCGCCGCCGCTCCGCAACCGGCCGCCCAGGCCTCGCCGGTCGGCTCCCCGCGACCACCGGCCGAAGACCGGCCGCACCCGCCGCAGGGCCCGGCCCCCGCGGACCGGCAACCACCGCCCTCCGTCGGCTATCCGCCGTACGGGCAGCAGCCCGCCCCGCCGCAGGGCGGCCCGGCGCCGTACCCGCCGCAGCAGGGCGACATGCCCCCCGGCCCGGGACAACACCGGCAGCAGCATTACCCGGGCCAGGCCCAGGGCGCTCCGCTGCCCGACCCGGCGACCCGGCTGATGGCACCGATCACCGACGACATGGCCCCGCCGCCCGGCATCCCGCAGCAGGCCCCGCCGCCCGGCGCCGGGCAACCCCCGGCGCCGACCGGCACCCCGCCGCGTCCGACGACGCCCCCGCAGGGCTCGCCCATGCCCCCTCCGGGCTGGTCCGGCACCGCCCCCGGCAACGGCGAGGCATGGGGCACCGGCGCCCCGCCGCCGACCGGACAACCGTTGCCGCCGCCCAGCGGCGAGCCCATCGCGCACCCACAGCAGCCGCAGCCGCCGCAACAGCGCGACGAGCGCTCGTGGATGCGGCGCGCGTTCGGCGGCAACAACGAACCGGCCGGGCCGGAGCAGCCGGGCGGGCAGCCTCCGTACACCCAGGCCCCCGGCCCGTACCAGCCGGCCCCGGACCCGTACCGGCAGGGCACCCCGCCGCACGGCGCCCCCGGCCCACAGGCCCCCGCGCCCTACCCGCAGCCCGACCCCCACCAGGCGCACAACCCGTACGCCCAGGCCCCGACCGCCGACGGCCGCCCGGGACAGGCGCCGTACGGCCACGCCGGCCCGCAGGGCCAGGAGCCGCCGTACGGCCAGGGCGTCCCCTACGGACAGCCCGAGGCCGGCCGACCGCCGTACGCCCAGGGCACCCCGCCGCAGGGCGCACCGGCCCCGCAGCACAACCCGTACGGCCAACCGCCCGCCGGCCCCGACCCGCAGTCGCCGTACCACCCGGGCACACCCCCGCACGGCGCCCCCGGCCCGCACGCGCAGCCGGCCCCGCAACACCAGACTCCGCAACACCAAGCCCCGCAGCACCAGACTCCGCAGCCGGGGCAGCCCACACCGGCCGAACACGCGCCCGAGCCGGCCAACCCGTACGACCGCACGCCCGACGCCGCGCAGCCCTACGCCCCGGGCACCCCGCCGCAGGGCAGCTCGCAACCGCAGGCATGGTCCCCCGACGGCGGCGGCGCCCCCGCCCGAACCGTCGGCGGCGCGCCCCTCGGCTACACCGCGGCCGTCGAACTGACCAGCGACCGGCTGCTGCGCAAGCAACCGCAGCCGCGCCGGCAGACCCCGCGCTTCCGGCTCGGCGGCAAGTCCGCCGACGCGCGCCGGGCCGAACGCCTGGAGCGAATCCGCACGCCCGTCCTGGGCTGCTACCGGATCGCGGTGATCAGTCTCAAGGGCGGCGTCGGCAAGACCACGACGACCACCGCGCTCGGCTCGACGCTGGCCACCGAGCGGCAGGACCGGGTGATCGCGATCGACGCCAACCCGGACGCCGGCACGCTCGGCCGCCGGGTCCGCCGGGAGACCGGCGCGACCATCCGCGACCTGGTCAACTCGATGGCCCACGTGCACAGTTACATGGACATCCGGCGGTTCACGTCGCAGTCCTCCAGCGGCCTGGAGATCCTGGCCAACGACGTGGACCCGGCGGTGTCGACGACGTTCAACGACGACGACTACCGCTCGGTGATCGACCTGCTGGGCAAGCAGTATCCGATCATCCTGACCGACTCGGGCACCGGCCTGCTCTACAGCGCGATGCGCGGTGTGCTCGACCTGGCCCACCAGTTGATCGTGATCAGCACGCCCAGCGTGGACGGCGCGACCAGCGCGAGCACCACGCTCGACTGGCTGGTCGCGCACGGCTACGCCGATCTGGTCGCGAACAGCATCACGGTGATCTCGGGCGTCCGGGAGACCGGCAAGATGGTCAAGACCGAGGACATCGTGGCCCACTTCGAGACCCGCTGCCGCGCGGTCGTGGTCGTCCCGTTCGACGAACACCTGTCGGCGGGCGCGGAGTTGGACTTGGACATGATGCGGCCCAAGACCCGCGAGGCGTACTTCGAGCTGGCCGCGCTGGTCGCCGAGGACTTCCACCGCACCCAGCCGCCGGCCGACCAACAACAGCAGTGGCAGCCGCAGTACCAGCAACAACAGCAACAGCAACAGCCCTACTACGGACAGCCGCAGCAGGCCCAGCCGTATCCGCAACAGCAGTATCCCCAGCAACAACAGCCGCAGCAGCAACCACAACAGCACCCCCACCAACAGCCGCACCCGCAGCAGCCGCAGCACCCGCACCAACCGCAGCCCCAGCAGCCGTACTACCAGCAGCCCCCGCCGGGCGACTGGCAACCACCGCGTCAGGGCTGACACGCCGAAGGGCCGCCCCGGAAGAGATTCCGGGGCGGCCCTCGGCACATCGGTCGCCAGGCGACGAGGCCGCGTCGACACCGCGAAGCGGTGCGGCGGCGACGCCGGTTCAGCCCGTCGGGCCCAGATCCGCCGCGTCGATCAGCTCACGCGCGCGCTTCACATCGCGCGCCATGTGTTCCAGCAGGTCGTCGATCGAGTCGAAGCGCTCGGTCCCGCGCAGGTATTCCAGGAAGTCCACCGCGACGTGCATCCCGTACAGGTCGAGGTCGGTTCGGTCCAGCGCGTACGCCTCGACCCGCCGCTCGGTGCCGTCGAAGGTCGGGTTGGTGCCGATCGAGATCGCCGCGGGCAGCCGTTCGCCCTCGATCACCAGCCAGCCCGCGTACACCCCGTCGGCCGGGATCGCCGTGTACGGGAGCACCTCCAGGTTGGCCGTCGGGTAGCCGAGCTCGCGGCCGCGCTGATCGCCGCGCACCACCACACCCTCGACCCGATGCGGCCGGCCGAGCAGCTCGGCCGCACCCGCGACGTCGCCCTCGGCGACCCGGCCCCGGACCACGGTGGACGAGAAGGTCACCTCGCCGGAGACGAACAGCTCCGGCTCGACGATGGTGAAGTCGTTCGCCACGCCCAACTCCTCCAAGAGCGCGACGTTGCCCGCCGCCTTGTGGCCGAATCGGAAATTGCGCCCCTCGACCACCACGGCCGCGTGCAGCGAGTCCACCAGGACCTGCCGAACGAAGTCGACCGCGCTCTGCCGGGAGAATTCGAGCGTGAACGGGAGCACCAGCACCGCGTCCACCCCCAGGTCCGCCATCAGCTGCGCGCGCCGGTGGTGCGGCGTGAGCAGCGGCGGGTGGCTTCCCGGCCGGACCACCTCGCTGGGGTGCGGGTCGAACGTGACCACGACCACGGGCAGTCCGCGCTCGCGACCGATCTCGACCGCCCGGCCGATCGTCCGTTGGTGCCCGCGATGCACACCGTCATAGGACCCGATCGTGACGACGGAGCGTCCCCAATCGCTGGGGACGTCCTCCAAGCCCCGCCAACGCTGCACCGTAACCGCTCCTCGTTCTTCGTGACGTGTCGCGGGTCCAGCTTCCCATGCAGGCGCCGTCGCTCGGTCCCGCCCCCGCCGTGGCGACCATCACCCCGAGCCCGCCGGTACCGCGCCCGGCCTCAGCCCACGAACACCGCGAGCGGGCGGGCCACGCCCTCCCGGTTCTCCACCAGCGCGAGGAAGGTGCCGTCGGGGCCGAACACACCCACCGGCCCCTCGCTGTCGTCGGCCGGCAGCCGGCCGCCGTGCGAGACGGCGCGGGCCTGGTCCTCGGTGACCTCCCGGCGCGGAAAGGCCGCCGTGGCCGCCTCGGCGATCGGCAGCACGCCGAAGGACCCCTCCAACTCCTCCAGCGTGTGCGCCCGATCCAGCGCGTACGGCCCCACCCGGGTACGGCGCAGCGCGGTCAGGTGGCCGCCGACCCCGAGCCCGGCGCCCAGGTCGCGGGCCAGCGCCCGGATGTAGGTGCCGGAGGAGCAGGTCACCCGCACGTCCAGGTCGATCGTCTCGCCCTCGCGCCGGGTGGCGAGCACCTCGAACGCGGACACCGTGATCGGGCGGGCGGCGAGCTCGAACTCCTCGCCGTCGCGCACCCGCGAGTACGAGCGCTTGCCGTCGATCTTGATCGCCGACACCTTCGAGGGCACCTGCAGGATCGGGCCGGTCAGCTCGGCGATACCCGCCGCGATCGAGGCGTCGTCCACGTGTACCGCCGAGGTGGTCGCAGTGACCTCGCCCTCGGCGTCGTCGGTGATCGTGCTCTGCCCGAGCCGGATGGTCCCGGCGTACTCCTTCTCGGTGAGCGCGAGATGGCCGAGCAGGCGGGTGGCCTTCTCGATGCCGATCACCAGGACTCCGGTGGCCATCGGGTCCAGCGTGCCCGCGTGGCCCACCCGGCGGGTGCCGGCGATCCGGCGCAGCCGGCCCACCACGTCGTGCGAGGTGAGTCCGGCCGGCTTGTCCACGATCACCAGGCCGTCGGGCGGCGGGGGTCCTGCGTTGCGGCGCTTCACGCGTCGTCTCCCGGGGTTGCGTGCGCCGGAGCGACCGGCAGTAGTGCGTCGGCCAGGAGGTCCCGGAATCGGGCCACCACCTCGGCCGGTGGGTCGTATGCGGTGAATCCGGCAGCGAACGCGTGCCCGCCACCGCCGAAGGCTCCGCAGACGCGCCCGAGGTCCACCGCGCCCTTGGAGCGCGCGGACGCGCGCAGCGCACCGTCGTCGTCCTCCTTGAGCACCAGCGCGACCTCGGCCTCGCCGCTCTTGCGGACCACGTCGATCACGCCCTCGATCTCGTCCAGGCGGATCCCGTGCGCGGCGCGTTCGGCGCGGGTGATCACGGTGGACACCAGGCCCAGACCGCCCGCCGCGCCCGCGTCCAGTTCGGCGCCCGCGAGGGCACCGGCGAGCACCTTGAGGTAGCCGAACCGACAGGTGTCCCAGATCGCCCGCTGGATCAGGTCGTGCCGTATCCCGGTGGCCATCAGTCGAGCCGCGAAGGTGTGCGTCTCGGGCGTGGTCCCCACGTACTTGAACGAGCCGGTGTCGGTGACCAGGCCGGTGTACAGCGCGGTCGCGATGTCGGCGGTCAGCGTGGCGCCGAGCCGGGTGATCAACTCGTCGGCGAGCACCGCGGTCGCGGGCGCCTCGACGTCGATCAGGTGATGCGTGCCGAAGCGGGTGTTGGAGGCGTGGTGGTCGACCACCAAAAGCGTGCCGGCCGCCCTGGCCTTGGCCTCCAGCAGGCCCAGCCGGGCCGAACCGGCCGCGTCGAAGACGGCGACCAGCTCCGGCTCCTCGGGCACCTCGGTGTGCGCCACGAGCAACTCCTGGCCGGGCAGGAACTCCAGCGAGGACGGCACCACGAGGGGGTCGTCGCCGTAGGAGACCCGGACTGTGCGACCCAACTCGCGCAGCGCCAGCCCGACGGCGAGCGCCGAACCGAGCGCGTCGCCGTCGGGGCTGACGTGTGCCAGCAGGGTGATGTCACCGGCCGTCAGGAGCAGGCGTACCGCCTCGTCCCAATCGGCCGCACCCGGCGCGGTCGGCGGCACCGTTCTCGCGCCGAAGTCGCCGGTCCGCGGTTTCGCTCCCGCGGTCGGGCCGGGCTCCCGGTCCGCCGCCACGCCTGGTGTCAAGGTCGGTCGCCCTCCTGTGTATCCGCCTTGGTCTCCGCCTCCGACTCGTCGTCGGAGTCGTCGGAGTCGCCCACGGCCGGGGTCCGATAGGGGTCCGCGTCACCGGCGTAGCCGGCGCCCGCGGCGGTTGAGCGTACCGCCGCATCGGCCTGCTGCGCCCGAGCGAGCAGATCGTCGATGAGTTTGGCGTTGTCCGGAAGGGCGTCGGCGATGAACGTCAGCGACGGCGTGTGTCGCACGCCGGTCTGGCGGCCCACCTCACTGCGGAGCACGCCCTTGGCGCTCTCCAGTGCGGCGGCGGTCGCCGCCCGCTCGGTCTCGTCGCCGTAGACCGTGTAGAACACGGTCGCCTCACGGAGGTCACCGGTCACTCGTGCGGCGGTGATCGTCACGAACCCCAGACGCGGGTCCTTGATCCGTCGCTCCAAGGTCTCTGCGACCACAACCTGGATACGGTCCGCGAGTTTGCGCGCCCGCGCGGTGTCGGCCACTGATCCTCCTGCGATTGCTCGGCATTTCGGCGGGATCCCCGCGCCCGGAGTCACCGGACGCGGGGGCCGCTCTCGTTGCTTGTTCTGTTCGGCTGCTCGCCCGACCGCTCGTTCGACGGCGGTCCGACGATCGTCAGTCGTCCTCTCCGTACACCCTGCGGCGTGTGGAGAGCAGTTCCAACTCCGGCCGGCCGGCGACCAGCCGCTCACAGCTGTCCAACACCTCCGCGCATCGCTCGACACTCGCGGAGACCACCGCGATGCCGATCACGCTGCGCCGATGCAAATCCTGATGCTCGACCTCGGCGGCGGCAACGGCATTCTTGCGCTGAAGGTCCGCCAGGATGGGGCGGATCAAAGATCGTTTTTCCTTCAACGAGTGCACATCGCCGAACAGCACATCGAGGCTGATGGTTCCCACAAACATAGGCGACGGGCCTGGCCGGCCCGGGAGGCCTCGGGTCGGGGCCGCTGGGGCCACCGACGAAAGAACCGGGCTCACACGTCGCGGCCCGGGGTACCACTGGTCACGCTGGTCTGCTCGTGCTGCCGGTCATACTGCCGCCGGCACTGCGACGCGCCGGATCCGCCCGGTGGGTACCGGGCGGATCCGTCGCGTCGATCAGCGGTTCGATCGGTTCGACCTACCGGGTCAGCCTCGCGGCTTCTCCCGCATCTCGAACGTCTCGATGACGTCCTCGACCTTGATGTCGTTGAACGAACCGAGGTTGATACCGCACTCGAAGCCCTCGCGGACCTCGGTGACGTCGTCCTTCTCGCGGCGCAGGCCCTCGACATTGAGGTTGTCGGCGACGACCGCCCCCTGCCGGATGATCCGCGCCTTGGTGTTGCGCTTGATCGTCCCGCCGGTGACCATGCAGCCCGCGATGTTGCCGAGCTTGGAGGAGCGGAACACCGCGCGGATCTGCGCCGTGCCCAGCTGGACCTCTTCGTACTCGGGCTTGAGCATGCCCTTGAGCGCGGCTTCGATCTCCTCGATGGCCTGGTAGATCACCGAGTAGAAGCGAATGTCGACGCCCTCGCGGTCCGCCATCGTCCGCGCCCGGCCCTCCGGCCGGACGTTGAAGCCGATGATGATCGCGTCCGAGGCCATCGCCAGGTTGACGTTGGACTCGGTGATCGCACCGACACCCCGGTCGATGATCCGCAGCTCGACCTCGTCGCCGACATCCAGGTTGAGCAGCGCGTCTTCCAACGCCTCCACCGAACCGGAGCCGTCACCCTTGAGGATGAGGTTGAGCTGCTGCATCTCGCCGGCCTTGAGGGCCTTGTCCAGGTCCTCAAGCGAGACGCGCTTGGAGCGACGGGCCAGGGTCGCGTTGCGCTCCCGGGCCGCCCGCTTCTCGGCGATCTGGCGCGCGGTGCGCTCTTCCTCGACCACGAGGAAGTTGTCACCGGCACCCGGCACCGAGGTCAGACCCAGCACCATGACCGGACGGGACGGCGCAGCCTCGGCGAGGTTGTTGCCGTTCTCGTCGATCATCGCGCGGACCCGGCCGTACGCCTCGCCGACCACGATCGCGTCGCCGATGCGCAGCGTGCCGCGCTGGACCAGGACGGTCGCGACGGGGCCGCGGCCCTTGTCGAGGTGACCCTCGATCGCGATGCCCTGGGCTTCCTGGTGCGGGTTGGCGGTGAGCTCCAGAGCCGCGTCCGCGGTCAGCACGACCGCTTCCAGCAGCTCGTCGATGCCCAGGCCCTGCTTCGCCGAGATGTCGACGAACATCGTTTCGCCGCCGTACTCCTCGGCCACGAGCCCGTACTCGGTGAGCTGGCCACGAACCTTGGTCGGGTCCGCGCCTTCCTTGTCGATCTTGTTGACCGCGACGACGATCGGCACGCCGGCCGCCTGCGCGTGGTTGAGCGCCTCGATCGTCTGCGGCTTCACGCCGTCGTCCGCCGCGACCACGAGGATCGCGATGTCCGTCGACTTGGCACCGCGGGCACGCATGGCGGTGAACGCCTCGTGACCGGGGGTGTCGATCAGGGTGATCTTGCGGTCGACGTCGTTGACCGTGGTCGCGACCTGGTAGGCACCGATGTGCTGGGTGATGCCACCGGCCTCGCCCGCGATCACGTTCGTCTTGCGGATCGCGTCGAGCAGGCGGGTCTTGCCGTGGTCGACGTGACCCATGACGGTGACGACCGGCGGACGCGCCTCGAGGTCTTCCTCGTCGCCCTCGTCCTCGCCCCATTCGAGGTCGAAGGACTCGAGCAGCTCGCGGTCCTCCTCCTCGGGGGAGACGATCTGGATCACGAAGTCGAGCTCGGCCCCGAGCGTCTGCAGCTCGTCGTCGCTCACCGACTGGGTCGCGGTGAGCATCGAGCCCAGGTTGAACATGATCTGGACGAGTGCTGCGGGGTTCGCGTTGATCTTCTCCGCGAAGTCGGTGAGCGAGGCACCGCGCGACATCCGGACGACTCGCCCGTTGCCGCGAGGAGCCATCACGCCACCGGCGGACGGAGCCTGCATGTTGTCGAACTCTTGACGACGCTGACGCTTCGACTTGCGCGCGCGGCCCGGACGCCCACCGGGACGACCGAACGCGCCCTGCGTGCCGCCGCGACCACCGGGGCCACCGCGACCGCCGCCACCGGGACGACCGGCGAAGCCGCCGCCGCCACCGGGACGACCCGGAGCGCCGCCGCCACCACCGGGACGGGAGCCGGGTCGACGTTGACGGTGACCGCCTCGACCACGTTGGGGCGCGAGTACCGGGCGTAGGCCAGTGCCCGCAGGGACGGCTTGTGCAGCTTGGA
>NZ_JBEXCV010000050.1:0-53966 GCF_040605455.1 Embleya sp. NPDC005575
GATATTGACAAGCGATCCCGAGTCGGAGAGATTCGATGTTAGCGGGCGGCCCAGGTCGCCGAGGGCGCCGAGCGGTTGCGCCGCTGGCTGGCCGACCGGGTCCATCAGGGCCTGGCGGGCACCGAGCGTGAGGGATATGCCATGTGGGACGGTATCGCCGAGCGCATGGTCGACGCCAAGGCACCGGGGTTGGCGGCCCGGCTGCGGGCCGCCGGGGCGATACCGGCGTCCGGGGCGGAGGGTTGGCCCGGCCGGCTCCTGGAGGACTACGCCGAGTTGTGGCTGCTCCTGCGCGCCCACGAACACGCCGACGACCTGGACCCGTCCCTGGTGGCCGGGCTGCGGGCGCGGATCGGCTGGACCGTGGATGCGGAGGACGTGCTGCGCAAGGCGCGCGAGGCGGGCACGGTGGTGCACGACCGGTGGCTGGTGCTGGGCAGCCGGGACAGCGCGGACGGCAATCTGACCGAGCGTCGGATCTGGCTGCGCGGCGTGCGGTCCGGCCGACCGGCGCTCGTCCTGGCCTTCGGGCCACAGGGGCGCGCGCCGCAACTGGCGTTGCCGGTGGGCCGATCGATCGAGGCCGACGCGGCCTTTCACGACGACGCGGTGCCGCTGCGGGCCGCGCTGGGCGAGCGCAGCGGCGCGCCGGTGCCGGGCGAGGAGCCGGCGGGGATCGGCCCGGAGGAGGCCACCCTGGGCTATGCCGAGGCACTGCGCAGCGAACCGTGGCTGGAGGCCTGGCCGGTGGTGCTGGCCGACGTGGTCGCGGTGCCGGAGCCGATGGGGTGGCGGATCGCGGGCGCGGACGGATTCTGGCTGCCGGTGGATCGGGCGCGGACCGGCGAGCAGGCGTTGTGGCGGCTGTCCGCGATGTCCGGTGGCGCGGGGCTGACCGTGTTCGGCGAGTACGGCGCGCGCGGGTTCGTCCCGGTGACCGCGTGGCACGAGGGTCGGGCCGTGCAGTTGTAGCCGGCCGCTCGCCCTGCCCCGGCGCGGGGCGGGAGCGGCCCGAGAGGGCCCGAAAACCATCACCGGTGTCGGTCGGCCCTGCCGATCGGTCTGTGCGGAAAGGGAGTTCGGATGCGGGTGGCGGATCCGGTGTGGGACGACCTGGTGTCGGCGGCGTTGGTGGGCACCGGGCGGCGACCGGCCGCGGAGTTGCCCGGGCAGGACGCGCTCGGGGCGCTGACCGCGCGGGTGGACCGGGCGGACGAGGCGGTGCGGTTGCTCGACCTGGCCGCGATCGTGATGGTGCACCGGCGTGCGGGGCGGCGGGCCCCGGCGGGTGCGCCGCCGGCGCCGTGCGGCGAGGTGGATACGCGGCCGTCGGTGCCGGAGCGGGCCAGGGTGCGGCTGCGGATCCTGCTCGAGGGCGACGGGATGGACTTCCTGCCCGAATGGCTGGCGCTGGCCCGCGCGGCCGGCCTGCGCGCGCCCGAGTCCGAGTTGCCCGCGCTGCTGACGGCGGCGCGCTCGCGGACCGATCTGCGCGAGATCGTGGCCGACCTGGCCGGACCGCGCGGACGCTGGCTGGCCGGGCTCAACCCGGAGTGGGCCTGGCTGACCCGGATCGCGGTGCCGGACCCCGACGATCCGGTCGAGTTGTGGCGGCACGGCCGCTTCGGCGAGCGGCTCGCCGCGTTCGAGGCGCTGCGCACCGGTGACCCGGACGCGGCCCGGGGGCTGCTGACCCAGGTCTGGAGCGCCGAGCCGGCGGAGGATCGTGCGGTGTGGGTGGCGGCGCTGCGCACCGGGTTGTCGGTGAGCGACGAGCCGTTCCTGGAGGAGGCGCTGGACGACCGGGCCAAGGTGGTTCGGGTGGCCGCCGCGCAACTGCTCACCGAACTGCCCGGCTCGGCCTTCGCGGCCCGGATGCGCGAGCGGGCCCTGGCCTGCCTGCGGCCCGGCGGCGCGGGTCGGGTGCTGGTGGTGCCGCCGAGCGGGTGCGATGCGGCGATGCTGCGGGACGGCATCGCGGAGACGTCGCCGACCGGGCGCGAGGACCACTCGTGGTGGTTGGGCGAGATCGTGGCGGCCACGCCGCTCGCGGTGTGGCGGGAGGTGTTCGGGGCGAGCCCCGAGGAGATCGTGGCCCGGGTGTTGCCGCGCCGGTTCGCGGAGGACGTCCGGGAGGGATGGGCCCGCGCTGCGGTGCTCCAGCGCGATGTCGACTGGGCCCAGGCGCTGGCCGGGCGCGGCGCGCCCACCCGGCTGCTGACCGTGCTGCCGGCGGCCGAGTGCGCCGAACACGTGGCCCGGCACATCGCCGCGCATGGGCTGTCCGAGGCGCTCCAACTGCTGACCAACTGCCCGGCACCGTGGCCGGCGACGCTGGGCGACGCGGTCCTGGACGCACTCGCGAGCGCGGCCGGGAGCGGCGGCTACCCGTGGAGCTTCAGCGGCGCCCGGGACGTGGCCGGTCGCGGCCTGGACCCGGCCGTCGTCGAGCGCGTGGAACGCCTGGCCGAGGGGGACGGTGAATGGCCCAAGGCATTCCGCGCCCTCGCCGACACCCTCCACTACCGGGCGACGATGCGTGCGGAACTCCTGAGCGGCTGACCGCGGAGGCTCTCGCGCCAGCCGGGTCGAACCATTCGTCCTGGTGGACGGTCGTATGTCCCACACCCGGGGACCTCGCCGCGAGAGGATGGGCGGGTGACCGACGATGCGGATCGGATCGACCCACTTGCGAACGCGCTCCCGGCCGAGATCCTGGTGCTGGAGGGCGCGTTGCCTTTGTGGTGGGCGTCGGCACCGAACGCACGCCCGACCTCGTCATCCTCGATCCCCGCAAGAAGGCCGAATTTCGGGACGGGCACGCGACGTCCGCATCAGGGGCCTGGATGTTCGTCGAGGTGACCTCGGACAGTACGCGCCGCGTCGACCTGCGGGAGAAGCCCAACGAGTACGCGCGGGCCGAGGTGCCGGTGACGCTGATCGTGGATCGGCAAAAGCACGAGGTGATCGTGCACTTCGAGCCGGTCGACGGGCGGTACACGTTCACCGAGCGGGTGAAGGCCGGCGCCCCGGTGCGCCTGCCCGAGCCGTTCGACGTGACCGTCGAGACCGGGTTCCTGTTCGATCACCTGTGACATCGGCGGCCCCGAGGGTGTCGGACCCGGGCGGCAGGATGGGTTCTGTTCGGGTTTGTTCGAGCCTTGGGGGAGCGCCGTGACCGTGTCCGCTGAACCGATTGAGCATAGTGTGCTTCGGGCCCATGCCGAGGACGCGTTCGCCGACGAACTGGCCGCGCTCGCCGCAGCCGACGAGCGCCCCCGGCCGCCGCGCTGGAAGCTTTCGCCGTGGGCGGTGGCGACCTACCTGCTGGGCGGCACGCTGGCGGACGGGACGGTGATCTCGCCCAAGTACATCGGCCCCCGGCGGATCATCGAGGTCGCCGTCACCACCTTGGCCACCGACCGCGCGCTGCTGCTCCTCGGCGTGCCGGGCACGGCCAAGACGTGGGTGTCCGAGCACCTGGCCGCCGCCGTGTGCGGCGACTCCACGCTGCTGGTCCAGGGCACCGCCGGCACCCCCGAGGAGGCCATTCGCTACGGCTGGAACTACGCGCAACTGCTCGCGCACGGGCCCAGCCGCGCGGCCATGGTTGCCGGTCCGGTGATGCGCGCGATGAGCCACGGACTGGTGGCCCGGGTCGAGGAGTTGACCCGCATCCCGGCCGACGTGCAGGACTCGCTGATCACCATCCTGTCCGAAAAGACGCTGCCCGTACCGGAGTTGAACGACGAGGTGCAGGCCGTGCGCGGGTTCAACCTGATCGCCACCGCCAACGACCGCGACCGCGGCGTCAACGACCTCTCGTCCGCGCTGCGCCGCCGATTCAACACCGTGGTGCTTCCGCTGCCGGCGACCGCAGACGCCGAGGTGGACATCGTCAGTCGCCGGGTGGCCCAGCTCGGCTCCTCGCTCGACCTGCCCCCGGTGGCCGCAGCCGAGGCCGAACTGCGGCGCGTGGTCACGGTGTTCCGCGAACTGAGGGCCGGCCTGACCGAGGACGGGCGGACCAAGCTGAAGACCCCCTCCGGGACGTTGTCCACCGCCGAGGCGATCTCCGTGGTCACCGGCGGCCTCGCGCTGGCCGCACACTTCGGCGACGGCGTGCTGCGTTCGGCGGACGTGGCCGCGGGCATCCTGGGCGCGGTGGTCAATGATCCGGCGGCGGACACCCTGGTCTGGCGCGAATACCTGGAGACCGCGGTGCGTCCACGCGCCGACTGGCAGGACTTCTACCGGGCCTGCCGCGACGCGGACCGAGCCTGATGGCGACCCTTGCGGCCGATCCGCCGATCCTGCTCGGCGTGCGGCACCACGGGCCCGGCTCGGCCCGGGCGGTGGCCGCCGCGCTCGCGCAGGTCGAGCCGGACATCGTGCTGATCGAGGGCCCACCCGAGGCGGACGTGCTGCTCTCCTTCGCCGCCGACCCCGACATGCGACCGCCCGTCGCGCTGCTCGCGCACGCGGCCGACGATCCCGCACAGGCGGGCTTTTGGCCGTACGCCGACTTCAGCCCCGAGTGGGTGGCGATTCGGTACGCCGGTGCACACAGCGTGCCGATCCGCTTCGTCGACCTGCCGGTCGCGGTGTCCTTCACGCTAGACCGGGCTCGCAAGGAGCGCGCCGCGACCGCCCCGCCCGAGGACGAGGAGGCCGCGCCCGCACCGCCGCGGGTCGACCCGATCGCCGAACTTGCCCGACTGGCCGGCCAGGACGACCCGGAGCGCTGGTGGGAGGACGTGATCGAGCACCGGCTGCCCACCGGCGGCGACGCGCTGACCCCGTTCGCCGCGCTCGCCGAGGCGATGGCCGCGCTGCGCGAGGACGAGCCCGAGCCCGATCCGACGGCCGAGCCCGACGTCGAGCGGCTGCGCGAGGCACACATGCGCCAGTGCATCCGGTCCGCGCGCCGCGCCGGCCACCGGCGGATCGCCGTGGTGTGCGGCGCCTGGCACCTGCCCGCGCTCGCCCGGCTCCCCTCGGCAGCCGCCGATCGCGCGTTGCTGGCGCCGCACCGGGCCAAGGTCAAGGTGGAGACCACCTGGGTGCCCTGGACACACCGCCGGCTCGCGCAGAGCTCCGGCTACGGAGCGGGCGTCGCCTCGCCCGGGTGGTACCGACACCTGTACGCGAACGGCGACGAACGCGATCTGTTGCCCCGCTGGTTCGTCCGGATCGCATCGCTGCTGCGCGACGCGGGCCACCCGGTGTCCTCCGCGCACGTGATCGAGGCCACCCGGCACGCGAGCGCACTGGCCGCGCTGCGCGGTCGCCCGCTGGCCGGCCTGGACGAGACGATCGAGGCGGTCCGCACGGTGATGTGCGACGGCGTGACCGGGCCGCTCGCGCTGGTGCACGACACCCTCGTGGTGGGCGACGTGATCGGCGAGGTGCCCGACACGGTGCCCGCCGTGCCGCTCCAGCGCGACCTGTCCCGCGAGCAGCGCCGACTGCGACTCAAGCCCGAGCCCTCGGCCCGCGAACTCGAACTCGACCTGCGCAAGGAGTCGCACGCCGACCGCAGCCGGCTGCTCAACCGACTCGCCCTGCTGGACATCCCGTGGGGTGTGCCGGCCAGGGCCCGGGAGAGCAAGGGCACCTTTCGCGAGACCTGGCGCCTGGACTGGCAACCCGAGTTGGCCATCCGGGTCGCCGAAGCCGGTGTGTGGGGGACCACCGTGCTCGCCGCCGCCGCGGCCCGCACGGCCGACCTGGCGATCCGGGCCGAGTCGCTCGCCGACGTCACCGAGGTGGCCGAGCGCTGCCTGCGCGCCGACCTGCCCGACGCACTGCCGCTGATCATGCGCGTCCTGGACCAGCGCGCCGCGCTGGACACCGACGTGGGCAAACTCGCCGAGGCGCTGCCGGGGCTGGTGCGCGCGTTGCGCTACGGCGACGTGCGCGGCACCGACACCTCCGCGCTGGGCACCGTGGTGGCCGGCATGGTGGTTCGGATCTGCGTCGGTCTGCTGCCGGCCTGCGCGGGCCTGGACGACGACGGCGCCAAGGCGATGCACCGACACCTGGACGCCGTGCACGCCGCCGTGCAACTGCTGAGCGAGGAGCAACAGCAGGAGTGGTACGCGACCCTGGACCGGCTCGCCGACCGGGAAAACCTGCCGGGCCTGCTCACCGGCCGGGCCACCCGACTGCTGCTCGACCTGGGCCGACTCGACCCGCGAGCGGCCGCTCCACGGCTGGCCCGGGCGCTGACCCGAGGCGTTCCGCATCGCGAATCGGCCGCCTGGATCGAGGGATTCCTGGCGGGTGGCGGCATGCTGCTCGTGCACGACGAGCGGCTGATGGCCCTGGTCGACGAGTGGATCACCGACACCCCCGCCGACCTGTTCGTGGAGATCCTGCCGTTGCTGCGGCGTACCTTCGCCACCTTCGCTGCGGCCGAGCGTCGCATGCTCGGCGAGCGGGTGCGCACCCCGGCACATCCCGCCGCCCCGGCCACGACCGCCGACCTGTTCGACACCGGGCGAGCGGATGCCACGCTGCCGTTGCTGGCCGAGATCCTCGGCCTCGAACGCCGAAAGGTGACCACCCGATGAGCGAGAGCACGGCCGACGAACGCCTGCGCCGCTGGCGGCTGGTGCTCGGCGGCGACGCGGACGGCACCGGCTACGGGCCCACCGGCGAGGACATCCGGATCGACCGGGCCCTGGCCGCGCTGTACCGCCCGCAGACCCCGGCGCCGCGCGGCAGCAGGCGCGGCAACGGCCCGCGCGCGGCCGGCCTGGGCGCCTCCGCGCCGTCGGTGGCCCGCTGGCTCGGCGACATCCGCGAGCACTTCCCGGCGGGCGTGGTACAGATCCTCCAACAGGACGCGATCGAGCGACTCGACCTGACCCGGCTGCTCCTGGAGCCGGAGATGCTGGCCGCCGTCGAACCCGACGTACACCTGGTCGGCACCCTGCTCTCGCTCAACAAGCTGATGCCCGAGGCCACCAAGGAGGCCGCCCGCGCGGTGGTCCGCAGGGTCGTCGACGACTTGGAGCGCCGAGTCGCGCAGCGCACCACGAGCCTGGTCCAGGGTGCGTTGGACCGGGCGACCCGGATCAACCGCCCGCGCCACCACGACATCGACTGGAACGCCACGATCAAGGCCAACCTCAAGCACTATCAGGCCGAACACCGCACGATCGTGCCGGAGCGCCTGGTCGGCTACGGGCGGCAGCGGCACGGGGTGCAAAAGGACGTGATCCTGTGCATCGATCAGTCCGGCTCGATGGCGGCCTCGGTGGTCTACGCGTCGGTCTTCGGCGCGGTGCTGGGCTCGATGCGCTCGCTCAAGACTTCACTGGTCGTCTTCGACACGAGCGTGGTCGACCTCACCGAACAACTGAGCGATCCGGTGGACGTGCTGTTCGGCACCCAACTCGGCGGCGGCACCGACATCAACCGCGCGCTCGCCTACTGCCAATCGCTGATCGGCCGCCCGGCGGAGACGGTCGTTGTGCTGATCAGCGACCTGTACGAGGGCGGCGTGCGGGACGAGATGTTGCGCCGCGCCGCGGCCATGCGGGCCGCCGGCACCTCGTTCGTCACCCTGCTGGCCCTCTCCGACGAGGGCGCCCCCGCGTACGACCACACCAACGCGGCGGCGCTGGCCGCCCTCGGCAGCCCGGCCTTCGCGTGCACCCCCGACCTGTTCCCGGAGGTGATGGCAGCGGCGATCCAGGGGCTGCCGCTTCCGGTGCCGGCGCCGTAGGGCAGCCCGGAATCCGGCGTTCCTTGCGGTAAGCGGACCACAGTGAGGATCGACGTCGAACTGCGCGACCGGATCGCCCGCCCGGCTCGGCAGCGGGGTGTGTCGATGGACGCGGTCATCGCCGCGGTCGTGGCGCGAGAGGAGCGCGCCGCGTGATGCGCGGCCATCGAGGCCGCGGGGAGTCGCTTGCAGCCCGATCCCGAAGAACGGCGATCATGCCGCGCGCAACGGCGGTGACCCCGTGGTTGCTCTCCGCTCCGTTCGTTCACCGGCGGGATTCCGGGTAAGTGTGATTGTCGGCCCCGAGGCTTCGGCGTGGGATCGGCCACACCCCTATCGTCACCGTCCGTTCGGGTGTGTTCCCTGTGTCACGGTGGAACAGGCGTAAACGGGCGGATCTCGACGTTCGGCGGAGCCGGTGCCGAGGACCTCCGGGGACGTGTACCCCGGACCCCGTTTCGGACCTAGCACTCCTGCCCGATAACCTGCAAGGCGGATCAGCTACGCGTGCGGACGCCGTCCACCAGAGTCTGGGGGCGAGCCTGCCGGACCCTGCGCGACGACGGACGCGGCTGCGCATCTTCCGCATATCCGATCGCGATCACAAGGACGGACCCGCGTGGACCTGTTCGAGTACCAGGCGAGGGATCTCTTCGCTAAGCACGGTGTGCCGGTTCTGCCCGGTGAAGTCGTCTTCACGCCGGAGGAGGCACGAGCCGCCGCCGAGCGCATGGGCGGCAAGGCCGTCGTCAAGGCCCAGGTGAAGGTCGGTGGCCGCGGCAAGGCCGGCGGCGTGAAGCTGGCCTTCAGCACCGACGAGGTCGTCGAGAAGACCGAGCAGATCCTCGGCCTCGACATCAAGGGCCACATCGTCAAGAAGGTCATGCTGGCCGGTCTGGCCAAGCCCGTGGACGAGTACTACGTCTCGTTCCTGCTCGACCGCACCAACCGGACCTTCCTCGCGATGGCGTCGGTCGAGGGCGGCGTCGAGATCGAGATCGTCGCTGAGGAGAACCCCGAAGCGCTCGCGAAGATCCCGGTCGACGCGATCGAGGGTGTGACCGAGGCCAAGGCCCGCGAAATCGTCGAGGCGGCGAAGTTCCCGGCCGAGGTGGCGGACCAGATCGTCGCGGCGCTGCAGAAGCTGTGGACCGTCTTCGTCGAAGAGGACGCCACGCTCGTCGAGGTCAACCCGCTGATCAAGTCCGAAGAGGGCAAGATCATCGCGCTGGACGGCAAGGTCTCGCTGGACGAGAACGCCGACTTCCGGCACCCCGACCACGAGGCGCTCGAGGACAAGGACGCGGCCGACCCGCTGGAGGCGGCGGCCAAGGCCAAGGGCCTCAACTACGTCAAGCTCGACGGCTCGGTCGGCATCATCGGCAACGGCGCGGGTCTGGTCATGTCCACGCTCGACGTGGTCGCGTACGCCGGGGAGAACCACGGCGGCGTGAAGCCGGCCAACTTCCTCGACATCGGCGGCGGCGCGTCCGCCGAGGTGATGGCGAACGGCCTGGAGATCATCCTGGGCGACGCCGACGTCAAGTCGGTATTCGTCAACGTCTTCGGCGGCATCACCGCGTGCGACGCGGTCGCGAACGGCATCGTGCAGGCGCTCGAACTGCTGAAGCAGAAGGGCGAGGCGGTCACCAAGCCGCTCGTCGTGCGTCTGGACGGCAACAACGCCGAGCTGGGTCGCCAGATCCTGACCGACGCGAACCACCCGCTGGTCCAGCAGGTGGACACCATGGATGGCGCGGCCGAGCGGGCCGCCGAGCTCGCTGCCGCGAAGTAAGGGAGACCGACCCAGCATGGCTATCTTCCTGACCAAGGACAGCAAGGTCATCGTCCAGGGCATGACCGGCTCCGAGGGGATGAAGCACACCCACCGAATGCTCGCCTCCGGGACGAACATCGTCGGTGGTGTGAACCCGCGCAAGGCCGGCACCACGGTCGACGTGGACGGCACCGAAGTACCGGTATTCGGGACCGTGGCCGAGGCGATGAAGGCCACCGGCGCGGACGTCACGGTGGTCTTCGTGCCGCCGAAGTTCACCAAGGACGCCGTGGTCGAGGCCATCGAGGCCGAGATCGGCCTCGCGGTGGTCATCACCGAGGGCGTGCCGGTGCACGACACCGCGCAGTTCTGGGCGCTCGCCGGCGCCAAGGGCAACAAGACCCGGATCATCGGCCCGAACTGTCCCGGCCTGATCACCCCGGGTCAGTCCAACGCGGGCATCATCCCGGCCAGCATCACCAAGCCGGGCCGGATCGGTCTGGTGTCCAAGTCGGGCACGCTGACCTACCAGATGATGTACGAGCTGGCCGACATCGGCTTCTCGACCGCCGTCGGCATCGGTGGCGACCCGATCATCGGCACCACGCACATCGACTGCCTCCAGGCGTTCCAGGACGACCCGGAGACCGACGCGATCGTGATGATCGGCGAGATCGGCGGCGACGCCGAGGAGCGTGCGGCGGCCTACATCGCCGAGCACATCACCAAGCCGGTCGTCGGCTACGTCGCGGGCTTCACCGCCCCCGAGGGCAAGACCATGGGCCACGCCGGCGCCATCGTCTCGGGTTCCTCGGGCACCGCGCAGGCCAAGCAGGACGCGCTTGAGGCCGTCGGCGTCAAGGTCGGCAAGACGCCGTCCGAGACCGCGCGCCTGATGCGCGAGATCATGGCGGGCTGACCCCACCGGTCACCCGTGACCCACGACGCCCCGCGAGCCGCCCTCCAGGCGGCGCGCGGGGCGTCGTGGTTTTCCGACCGGACCCGGTCAGTGCGGCGGCACGCGCCGCAGGCCGTTGTCCACGCAATTCGTGTCCAGGGTGAACGCGGTCTCCGGGGCCAGCAGCGCGCCCGGGCCGATTCGAGCCGTCCGGCCGGGGGTGGACGGCGCCGTCGAGGCCGGGCCCGAATATCGGCGCATGGTGGGCGTCGCCGGGCGGATCGGCGGCGTGCCGGCGGTCTCCGGGGCGCCCGGCCGGGCCCGACCGGCCGGAGTCGGCTCCGGCGTCGGTTCCGCTGCCGGCGCCGCGGGCGTGGGCGGTTGCGTGGGGGCGGCCCCGGGCGCCGGTGGGGCCGCGGCCGGCTCAGGTGGGGTCTCCCGGTCGGCGGGCACCGGCGGCAGCCTGCGTGCCGCCTCCGAGCCGGTGATCGGCTGCACCCGGTAGCCGCCCCGCGCGTCGCGCGAGGTGCCCGGAGTGAGCAGCCGGGGCAGCGCCGCGATCAACAGAGCCAGGATCGCCGCCGCGACCGCCGCGACCAGCACCGAGGTCCGGACCCTGCTGCCCATCCGGGACGCGCGCGGGCCGGGTACGCGCGGCTCGTGGCGAGCCGCGAGGTCGCGGGTGATCGTGGTCAGGAAGTCGTGTGCCTCGGGACAGTTCGGCGACGGGCCGGTCAGCGCGGGCACCAGCTCGGCGAGGTCCTCGTGCGCCTTCAGGAGCCGGATCCGGGTGCCCTCGGTGGTCGCCTCGGTCTCGAACGCGACCTGCTCCGGCGACATCCCGAACAGGTGGCGCAGCACGAACACCCGCCGGCGATGGCTCGGCACTCGCTGGAGCGCACGCAGGAGCGCGATGTCCTGGTCGCGACGCGCGTCGTCCGCGGCGTGCGGGACGACCCGGTCGGTGCGGTCCGGATGGGGTACCAGTCGCCAGATGGCGCGCCGCAGCAGGAACCGGTGATCGAGCGCGAGGTCGCCGGCGAGGGTGCGTACCCAGGCGGCGTCGGCGGGGGTGTCGCCGACATCCGGCAGGTCCCGCCACACCCGCGTGAACGCGCGCCGGGTCACGTGCGCGGCCCGGGAGGGGCTCGCGGTCAACAAATACGCGTAGCGCGCGATGTCGGGTGCGATCGCCGCGTACAGGGCGTCGAAGCCCGGGGCGCGCTCACGCGGGTCGGTCCGCTCGTCGTCGATGCCCATGGGGGCGTGAGGTACCCGAGGGTCGGTTGATAATGCATATTTGACGACTTTAATCGGTCAAATGGGGTGTTCTATCCCGCCTCGTGGTCATATGCGGCTCGGATCGTAGCCGCGTGGGCAGCATGGGGAGAATGACCGAAACGCCGGAAACCGAGCACGGCCCGTCGGCGCCCTGGACGGTGGCCGGATCCATTCCCTGGGCGGGCGTCGAGCGCCTTCCGGCTTTGCCGCCCGGGTCCCTCGCCGTCCCGCCCAGGCCCGACCGTCCTCCCGGTGCGCTGCCGCTGTCGAGCCCCGTCGAGGCCCGCGGCGAGCCCGCGCTGCCCGGAAAGCGGCCGTGGGGCCCGCCGCGCCCCCGTCGTCCGCCGATCGCCGTCCTGGCCGGTCTGTCGGGTGTGGCCGCGCTGGCCGGCCTCGCCCGCCGTCGCCCCGACACCGCCCGGATCGTGCGAGCCCTCGCCCGAGGAGTGGCGTCCGCGCTGCTCGCGGTCGGGGCGGGGCTCGGCACGGTGGCGATGCTCGTGCTGATCGTGGCCATGTGCGGAGTCACCTCGGGCGGCTTCGACCACCCGCAGGCGCTGCTGCGCATGGTCGGCGGAATCTGGCTCGCGGCGCACCAGGTCGGCTTCGAGTTCGTCGAGATCAGCCACTCGGCGACCGGCTCGGTCGAACCGATCGTGACCGTCGTACCGCTGCGGCTGGCCCCGCTCGGCCTGACCGTGCCGCTGATCTGGCTGCTGTGCCGGCTCGGCCGACAGCTCGCGGACGGCCTCGCCGGGACCGCGATCGTGCTCGCGTCCCAGGCGCTGGTGTACACCGGGCTGATGTGCGCGGTGGCCGCCGGTGTGGATACGGCCGGTGTGCGGCCGGTGTTCGGCACGGTTGCGATGGCCGCAGTCGGCGTCCTGGCGGCGGGAGTGCTGGGCGCGTTCGGGCCCGCGCTGGTGCGGGTGCCGGCCGTGCGCGCGAGCCTGGCCTCGGCCGCGGTGCTCGCGGCGGGCGGCGCGCTCCTGGTGCTCGCGTGTCTGTTCGCGCATGCCGGCCAGGTCCGCGTCGCGCTGGCGCTGACCACGCACGACGCGATCGGTTTCGCGGCGCTGGCCGTGCTGTGCGCCGTGCTGGTGCCCAACGCGATCGTGTGGGCGGTGTCCTACGCGGCCGGCACCGGGTTCGCGCTCGGCGCGGCCACCACGCTGGCACCCACCGGCAGCACGTTCGGTCCGCTGCCCACGCTGCCCCTGCTCGCCGCGCTGCCCGGCCCCGCCACGGTGCCCTCCGCCGCGTGGGCGCCCGCCGTGCTCCCGCCGCTCGCGGGCATCGTGGCGGGCTTCTTTGCGGCCCGCGCCGAGCCGCCCCGAGCCTGGCTCGCGGTCACCTCGCACGCCGCCGGGGCGGGCCTGGGCGTCGGCCTGCTCACTCTCGTCTCGACCCGACTGGCCTCCGGCACCGCAGGCCTGGCCAACCTCGCCGAGCTGGGCCCGGACGTGTGGCGCACCGCCGCCGCGCTGACCGTCGAGATCACGCTGGTCGCGGCCCCGACCGCACTGGCCGCGACCTGGTGGCGCGGACGGGAGAACCCGAAGGCCGCCACCGCCGAAGCGGAGACGGCCTTCGGAACAACCGGCCCGTCCTAGGACACGACCTAGATCGTGCCGTCCACGAGGAAGTGGTAGCGCTCCGGGAGCTTGTCCAGGCAGCGCTGCTCGCCGGTCTTGGTGAGCGCGCTGTCCATGCAGTCGTAGTAGTCCTTGTTGGCCGCCTCGAACGTCCACACGCCCAGCACGTAGACCACCGCGATCGCGCCGGTGACCAGGCCCGCGAGCGCGGCGCCGGAGTGGGAGCCCGCCGGTCGGCGCACCCGCGGCCGGCGGGTCGGCCCGCCCGGGGCGTGCCCGGGGTGCCGAGCGGTGCCGCCCGGGCCCTCCTCGATGCGCGGCCCGGCCGAGGCCGGCGTCGTCCCGCGCACCGTCCGGACACCGAGCACCAGGGCGACCACGCCCAGCACCACGCCGAGCACCAGACCCAGGTCGGACGGCAGGAACAGTGCGAAGAACACCGCCCACACCCCCGACCACAGCGCCAGTCGGCCATTGCGGACCCGGATGTCCTTCGGGTCGGGCTGCTCGCGCGGTTCGCGCGGCGCCCGCTGCGGCCGGTTCTCGCGGCCGTGTCGATCGCCCCCGTTGTCGCCGTCCCCTCGCCCGTTGCCGGGCACGTTCCACGGGGCGGCCGGCGGGCGATCGGGCGTACCCTCCGGCGGCGGGGCGTAGGGATCCCGCTCGTCGGTCTCGTTGCCGGTACTCATCCTCTGCCTGCCCTCGTCGTGCCGGATCGCGGGATTCCCTTCCCAGGATCGTACGTGTGCGGGGTGCACCGTAGCCGGGCGGCGGCGCCGAGTGGCCCCAAGGCCCTGTCATCCGCCCCGTCGCCGGCATCCCACCCCGCCGGTTCGGTACTGCCTACCCCCTGACGCTATCGTTGCCGACGTACGGGCGCCGCTCCGTGTTCCCGCCTCCTGTCGGGGAACGCCCGTCGGACCCGTGCGAGATCCCGGCGAGAGCCCGAATCCCGGTGGCGCCCCTCCCGCCGTTCCCTTCCGGAAAGAGCCGAAAAGCAGTGGCCGTTCACGCCCCGCGCACCCCCGGGCCGGCCCGGCTCGTCGTCCTGGTCTCCGGCTCCGGTACCAATCTCCAGGCCCTGCTCGACGCGTGCGCGGATCCCGCGTACGGCGCGAGCGTGGTGGCCGTGGGCGCCGACCGCGAGCACATCGTGGGGCTGACCCGGGCCGAGCGGGCCGGTGTCCCCACCTTCGTCGAACGGGTGGGCGACCATGCGGACCGGGCCGGCTGGGACGCCGCGCTCGCCGACGCGGTTGCCGCGCACGAACCCGATCTGGTGGTCTCGGCCGGCTTCATGAAGATCCTGGGCCCGCGTTTCCTGGCCCGCTTCGAGGGACGCACCGTCAATACCCACCCCGCACTGCTGCCCTCGTTCCCCGGCGCGCACGGCGTCCGGGACGCGCTCGCGTACGGCGCCAAGGTGACCGGTTGCACGGTCCACCTCGTGGACGCCGGCGTGGACACCGGGCCGATCATCGCTCAGGGCGTCGTCACGGTCGAGGACGGCGATCACGCCGACGGCGGCGAGGCGTTGCACGAGCGCATCAAGACTGTCGAGCGCACCCTGCTCGTCGAGGTCGTGGGCCGGCTGGCCCGCGAGGGCTACCGCATCGAAGGAAGAAAGGTCCGGATCCCCGCATGACTTCCGCCGCCCCCACCCCCAGCAATGAGGACCAGGCACGCCGCCCGATCCGCCGCGCGTTGATCAGCGTGTACGACAAGACCGGCTTGGAGGAGCTGGCCCAGGGCCTGCACGCGGCCGGTGTCGAACTGGTCTCCACCGGCTCCACCGCCGCACGGATCGCCGCCGCGGGCGTGCCCGTGACCAAGGTCGAGGAACTGACCGGTTTCCCGGAGTGCCTGGACGGCCGGGTCAAGACCCTGCACCCGCGCGTGCACGCCGGAATCCTGGCCGACCTGCGCCTGGAGTCGCACCGCGCGCAGCTCGAAGAGCTGGACGTACGACCGTTCGACCTGGTCGTGGTCAACCTGTACCCGTTCACGCAGACCGTCGAGTCGGGCGCGACCGCGGACGAGTGCGTCGAGCAGATCGACATCGGCGGTCCGTCGATGGTCCGCGCCGCGGCCAAGAACCACCCCTCCGTCGCGGTGGTGACCAGCCCGGACCGCTACGCCGACGTGCTCGCCGCGATCGAGGCCGGCGGCTTCGACCTGGCGCAGCGCAAGCGGCTCGCGGGCGAGGCGTTCGGGCACACCGCCGCGTACGACGTCGCGGTCGCCTCCTGGTTCTCGAACAGCTACGCGCCGGCCGACGAGGAGAGCTTCCCGGCCTTCCTCGGCTCGGTCCGTCGCCGGGAGAACGTGCTTCGCTACGGCGAGAACCCGCACCAGGCCGCGGCCCTGTACGTGGACGGCACCGGCGGCCTCGCGGGCGCCGAGCAATTCCACGGCAAGGAGATGTCCTACAACAACTACATGGACACCGACGCGGCACGGCGCGCCGCGTACGACCACGAGCAGCCCTGCGTGGCGATCATCAAGCACGCCAACCCGTGCGGGATCGCGATCGGCGAGAACGTCGCCGAGGCGCACCTGAAGGCACACGCGAGCGACCCGGTCTCCGCCTACGGCGGCGTGATCGCGGTCAACCGACCGGTGAGCGTGGCGATGGCCGAGCAGGTCGCGGAGATCTTCACCGAGGTGATCGTCGCGCCGGACTACGAGGACGGCGCGGTCGAGGTGCTCGCCCGCAAGAAGAACATCCGGGTGCTGCGCGCTCCCCAGGCGCCGCGCACGCCGGCCGAGTTCCGTCAGATCGACGGCGGGCTGCTGCTGCAGAACACGGACCGCTACCAGGCGCCCGGCGACGACGCGGCGGCTTGGACGCTGGCCACCGGTGAGCCCGCCGACAACGAGACGCTGCGCGACCTGGTGTTCGCCTGGCGCTCGGTGCGTGCGGTCAAGTCCAACGCGATCCTGCTCGCGTCCGGCGGCGCCACCGTGGGCGTGGGCATGGGCCAGGTCAACCGGGTCGACTCGGCCAAGCTGGCCGTGCAGCGGGCCGGGGAGCGGGCGGCCGGCTCGGTTGCCGCGTCCGACGCGTTCTTCCCGTTCGCCGACGGCCTGGAGGTGCTGATCGCGGGCGGGGTGCGGGCGGTGGTCCAGCCCGGCGGTTCGGTCCGCGACGAACAGGTGATCGACGCGGCCCGCGCGGCCGGGATCACCATGTACTTCACCGGGACCCGGCACTTCTTCCACTGAGCCGACGGCATCGGCCGGCCGAAACACACGCGAGGCGCGACCCCGGTGGGGTCGCGCCTCGCGCGCTCGGTGCGGTGGTGCTCAGACCTTGACCACGACCGTCGAGCAGACCTTGTCCGCGAACGTCTGCTTCTTCGAGTCCCACAGCGGCCACAACCAGCCGACGTAGCACGCGATCGAGTCCAGGAAGTGTGCGATCTGGCGGACGAAGGCCATCCCGAAGCCGGTGGGCATCCCGTCGTTCTCGCGCAGCACCTTTATCCCGACGGCGCCCTTGCCGATGGTCTGGCCGGTCTTGCCCTGGCGGTAGAGCTGCCAGAGCCCGAAGGCGAACATTGCCAGGCCGCCGACGAACATCAGCACGATCGGGCCGGGACCGCCGTCGTAGCTGGTCGTCTCGCTCCCGTCGAGGTGCTCGGTCACGGTGCTCTGGCTTCCGAACCACAAGAACCCGCCGATCAGCGGGATTCCGACCAGCATCACGACGAGTCCGTCGAGGAGGCTCGCGCTCACGCGGCGGCCCCAACTCGCGCAGTAGTCGCCGAGGTTCTGCGGCGGGCCGTAGCCGTTGGGCTGGCCGTAGCCGACCTGCGGGCCAGGGCCCGGCTGGCCGTACGCCGGCTGACCGTAGGCGGCCTGGCCGTAACCCTGGCTCTCGGCGCCGTAGCCGGGCGGCGGGCCGTACGGACCCGGAGGTTGGGACATGCGGAACTCTCCCCTGAGAACGCGCGCACCCGCGGTACGCGACGCCGATGGACCCGGGTTTCGTCGACACGCGAGCGCCGTAACGGGCCCGGCGTCGCCCCCACCACCCGGGAGCCTGTTGGAGGCGGCACCTTACACCGAGACCGTTGGCACCCGGTAGGCCTTTGTCGGGTCCGGTGATCGGGATCATGAAGAGGGACTTGGCATTCCCGGCGAAAGGTGCGTTGCATAGGAGGATGCAGGATCAGGCGACCCCGGGACCCCAGCCGCAACGCACAGCACTCGCGTTGCCACCAGGGCCCTCGGCGGCCTCCTCGGACCCACCCACGCTGCCCCCGTTCCCGGCGGTACATCCGCCCGAAATGGGCCCGCAGAACCAGATCAGGCCGCTGGTCACGCTCACCGGCAAGCGCTTCACCTGGGCGGCCGGGGTGCGTGCCGCGCTCGGCGTGGGCATCCCGTTCGCGATCGTCACGGTGACCCTGGGCGTCGGCTACGGTACGTTCGCCGCGCTGGGCGGCTACACCGTCCTGTACGCGGCCAAGGAGCCGTACGCGCGCCGGGCGATCACCCTCGCGCTGGTCGGCTTGGGCCTGGCTTTGGCGCTGACCCTGGGCTCGCTCGCGGCCGGCACCGCGTTCCTGTACGTGCCGGTGATCACCATGGTCGCCGCCGTCGCCACCTTCTTGTGCGGTGCGTTGCAGGTGGACCGCCCCGGCGGATACATGTTCACCCTGGTCTGTGCGATGGGCGCCTTCCTGCCACACCAACCGGACATGGTCCCCGAGCGGGCCGCACTGGTGCTCGTGGGCGCCGCCGGCGCGTGGCTCGTGTCGATGTCGGGCTGGCTGGTCCGTCCGCGCCACCCCGAGCACATGGCGCTGGCGGCCTGCTTCGAGGCGCTCGCCGACTTCTTCGCCTCGATCGGCGACAAGCCCAGCGACGCCGCCCGACACCGTGCGTCCGAGACGGTGCACAGCGCGTGGGTGAGCGTGTTGCGCGCGGACACCAAGCGCAATCGGCGCACCGGCGAGGCCCGTCGGCTGCGGGTGTTGTGCCGGCGCGCGCTCGACCTGTTCCAGGCCGCACAACTGTTCGCCGTGGAGCGAACCAGGCCACTGCCGCCGGAGATCGCGGACACCGTGCGCGCACTGGCCGGCGCGGTCGGGAAGCCCAAACTGGTCCCGGTCATGCCCGCGGTGCTCGCCGACACCGAGACCGCCGCCGAACGCTACCTGCGCACGGTACTCAGGGCCGCCGCCGCGGCGGCCGGTCAACCGGCGGTCAAGGAGGGCGAGATCATCCCGGGCCGACGGCCCACCGCCGGCGAGCGCATGCGCGCGGCGTTCGACCGCTCGTCCCTGGTCCCGCCGACCGCGCTGCGCACCGGGCTGGGCGTCGGCTCGGCGACGCTGGCCGCGGCGCTGCTGCCGGTGGTGCACCCGGTGTGGGTGGCCATCGCGGCCGGCGCCGCGCTCCAGGGCGGCAACGTCGTGCTCGACTTCGGCCGGGTGCTGCAACGGGCGATCGGCACGCTCGTGGGCGTCGCGGTGATCGCGCTGTTCTTCCACGACCTGATGCCCAACCGATGGCTCGTGGTGGTCGCCGTCGCGCTGCTGTTCGGTGCGACGCAGACCGTGATCGCCCGCAACCTCGCCGTGGGCGCCGCGTGTGTGACCCCCGTCGGCCTCTTCCTGGCCGCCACCGGCCAACCCGGTGCGCACGTGGGCGACCTGGCCGCCACTCGCGTGATCGACACCGTCCTGGGCCTGGCCGTCGGCCTGACCGCGAGCCTGGTGTTGTGGCCGCGCGCGTCCGCGACCAGATTGCCGCGCCAACTCGGCCGGACCATCCGGGCCGAGGCGATGCTGCTGCGGGCCACGGTCACCGGGCAGATCGTGGACGATCGTGCCTGGGGCAGCACCCGCCGGGCGGCCCGGCGCGAACTGCTCGACCTGTGGAGTGTGTACGAGGCGGCACTGGGCGAATTCACCGGCCGTCGACTGGACGCCGAGCGGCTGTGGCCCGCGATCGTGACCACCCAGCGGCTCGGCTACCGGCTGATGACCGCGCCCGAGACCTACCGCACCGAGCCACCCGAACCGATCCCCGCGGACGACCTGGACCGGCTGGACACCTACCTGGCCGAACTGGCCTCGGCGGCCGAGGAGCGGCGCGCTCCGACACTGCCCGAGCCACCGGATCTGTGGGGGCATCCGGTGCTGCGCCAACACCTGAAGCGACTGGGCCGCACGATCGCCCGGGCGAACGAACCACTGCCCGCCCGGCAACTGCCCGCGTTCGTCCAGCGGCGCATCCTGGCCCCGCCCGCCCGGCTTCTGCACGGGGCCCGCCGCGCGACCGGCGCGGATACGGGACAATCGCAGCGACCGGCCCCAAACCGTGGACCAGGAGACAGAACTTGAAGGCGCAGATCCTCGACGGCAAGGCCACCGCCACCGCCATCAAAGCCGAACTGGCCGTTCGGGCCGAGGCACTGAAGGCCCGAGGCATCACGCCGGGTCTGGGCACCGTGCTCGTGGGCGACGACCCCGGCAGCCACTCGTACGTGCGCGGCAAGCACCGCGACTGCGCCCAGGTGGGCATCGCGAGCATCCAGCGCAATCTGCCCGCCGACGCGACGCAGGAGCAGGTCGAGGACGTGGTCCGCGAGCTCAACGCGGACCCGGCCTGTACCGGCTACATCGTCCAGCTCCCGCTGCCCCGGCACCTGGACGCCAACCGGGTCCTGGAGCTGATGGACCCGGACAAGGACGCCGACGGCCTGCACCCGACGAACCTGGGCCGGCTGGTGCTCGGCCAGGAGGCGCCGCTGCCGTGCACCCCGCGTGGCATCGTCGAGCTGCTGCGCCGGCACGACATCGAGATCAACGGTGCCGAGGTGTGTGTGATCGGCCGAGGCGTCACCGTCGGCCGCCCGATCGGCCTGCTGCTCACCCGACGCACCGAGAACGCCACGGTGACCCTGTGCCACACCGGCACCAAGGAACTGCCGTTCCACGTGCTCCAGGCGGACGTCGTCGTCGCCGCGGCCGGCGTGCCCGGCCTGATCAGCGCGGACATGGTCAAGCCCGGCGCGGTGCTGCTGGACGTGGGCATCACTCGCACCGAGCAGGGGCTGGTCGGCGACGTGCACCCGGAGGCCTACGAGAAGGCCGCCTGGGTGGCCCCGATGCCCGGCGGGGTGGGTCCGATGACCCGCGCGATGTTGCTCACCAACGTCATCGAGGCCGCCGAGCGGCAGGTCACCAGCCTGTGATCGAACCGCGTCGGACCCCGGGTCCGGGCGGCGCGATCGTGGGCGCCCGCCTATCCGCGCCCGCCCGGCCCGGAGCCGACGCGGTCTCGCTCATGCCGGGCGCAGCGACGGGGTGAACGTCGCCGGGCGCGGCACCAGACGAGGAGAGGTGGGACCTGTGGCAACCGCTCGGGGGCGACGCAAGGACGGCAGGAAGAAGGAGCCGGGCACCTACCTGCCCGAGGGCGGTGCCTCGCCGGCCGGGCCGGGGGCGCTGCGGGAGTGGCCCGCGATGGTGGTCTTCGGCTGCCTGATCGCAGCCCTGTTGACCGCCGCGCTCGACGGCTTCCGGATCGCTGCGATCCTGATCGCGGGCACCTTCCTGGTCGCCGCGATACTGCGGCTGTTCGTATCCGACGTGGGAGTCCTGGCGGTGCGCAGCCGGTTCACCGACGTGGGTGTGCTGCTGTTCTTCGGCGCCGCGGTACTGCTTCTGGGACTGAGCATTCCCGAGCCGCTCATCGATCTGCCGTGGGTGCCCAAACGCACCGGTTCGTAGCCCGCGGCTCGTAGGCTCGCGGACGTCGGGCCGAGGGGAGGCCGACCTCCCTCGGCCCGACGGCACGTCAGTACAGCCTGCGCGCCTCGCCGGCGATCTCGCTCGGGGTCATCCCGGCGGCACGGACGATCTCGGCCCGGCGGACCGCGGTGATCGCGTCGAACAGCGTCTCGCCGAGCGCCTCGCGCAGCACCGCGCTCGCCTCCAGGGCGGCCAGCGCGGCGGCCGGCGACTCCGGCAGCCTGGGCACGCCGGCCGCGGCGGACGGATCGCCCGGCACCTCCACGGGCAGCCGCAGCCCGTCCTCGATGCCGGCCAGCCCGGCCGCGATCACCGTGCCGACCACCAGGTACGGATTGGCCGTCGCGTCGAAGCACTTGAGCTCCGCGTTCGCCGTGTGCTGCCGCTCGCCCGCCATTCCGGTGACCAGCCGCAGCGCCGCCTCCCGGTTCTCCAGGCCCCAGCAGCGGTACACGCCCGCCCACTGCGCCGGCACCAGCCGCAGGTGGCTGGCCGCGCCCGGGGCGCCGATGGCCAGCAGCGCGGGCAACTCGCGCAGGACACCCGCCAGGAACGACTCGCCCTCGCGGGTCAGGCCCTGCGGCCCCTCGCCGCCGTGGCACAGGTTCATCCCGTCGCGCCACGGCGAGAAGTGCAGATGGGCGCCGTTGCCCACCTCGCCGGGCAGCACGCATGGCGCGAAGGTGACCGCGTGCCCGTGCCGGGCGGCGACCGCGCGGATCGTCTCGCGCACCAGCACGGTGGTGTCCGCCGCGCCGACCGGATCCTGCGGCGCCACGGAGACCTCCAACTGGCCCGCCGCGTACTCCGGGTGTACCTGCAACACGCTCACGTCCTGGGCGGCGAGCGCGCGGATCAACTCGCGCAGTTGGCCGGAAACCCTGACCACCCGGGTCATCCCGTACGCGGCCTTGTGGAAGGCGGGCACGAAGCGGCCGGTCGAGTCCTCGGTGCCGGTGACCCACTCGACCTCGAAGCCCATCCGCAGCGACAATCCGCGCAACCCGGCGCGCGCGGCCATCCGCCGGGCGAAGGTGCGCTGGCAGCCCGCGTACGGCACGCCGTCCTGGGTGTAGCGGTCGCCGGGCGCCCAGGCCCAGCCCGGCTGCGCGGCCAGCGGTCGCAGCGCCGCCAGGTCGGGGATCAGCCGCAGATCGCCGGTCGGCCCGCCGACCAGCGTGCCGGCGGTGATCGAGTCGTCGGCGAGGAACACGTCGAACACGGGGGAGAAGCCCACGCCGTGCGCGGCGACCGCGTCCAGGCGTGCATGGGGGATCGTCTTGACCCGGGTGATGCCGGCGTTGTCCACCCAGCCCAGGGCGACCACATCGATCGGGTCGGGCGCGGCGGCGTCGACCGTCGCCGATGCGCCGAGCGGACCGGAGGTGGGCCCGCGGGTCGGCTCGGCCGGGTCCGACGCATGCATGTATCACTCTCCGGGATCGAATGGCTTCGATGAGTGACGAATCTATCGGTCGGTTCCGTCGAAACGAAAACCCTGCGGGCGGAAACCGGTTCGGGGCGAACCTCACACCCATGGTTGGCGGAGCGGGCCCGGGGGCCGGAGTAATGTGGCCGCGAAAAGTATCTCGATGCCGAGCTACCGGCGGACTGCCATCGGCGTCGGATCCCGCCGCAGCAGAGGAGACCCGCGCGCAATGTCCCGAACCCCCGTCAACGTCACCGTCACGGGCGCGGCCGGTCAGATCGGCTATGCGCTGCTGTTCCGCATCGCCTCCGGTCACCTGCTCGGCCCCGACACCCCCGTGCGCCTGCGCCTCCTGGAGATTCCGCAGGCGGTCAAGGCCGCCGAGGGCACCGCGATGGAGCTCGACGACTGTGCGTTCCCGCTGCTCGACGGGATCGACATCTTCGACAACCCGGCCGACGGCTTCGCTGGTGCGAACG
This sequence comes from Embleya sp. NPDC005575, assembly GCF_040605455.1. Taxonomy (NCBI): domain Bacteria; kingdom Bacillati; phylum Actinomycetota; class Actinomycetes; order Kitasatosporales; family Streptomycetaceae; genus Embleya; species Embleya sp. NPDC005575. The sequence goes on from NZ_JBEXCV010000050.1 coordinate 22,964, forward strand.
TGGCCCTGCTGGTCGGCGCCCGCCCGCGGACCAAGGGCATGGAGCGTGGCGACCTGCTGGCCGCCAACGGTGGCATCTTCAAGCCGCAGGGCGAGGCGATCAACGCCGGTGCCGCGGACGACATCAAGGTGCTCGTGGTCGGCAACCCGGCCAACACCAACGCACTGATCGCGCAGCAGCACGCGCCGGACGTACCGGCCGAGCGCTTCACCGCGATGACCCGCCTGGACCACAACCGCGCGCTGACCCAGCTCGCCAAGAAGACCGGCGTCGCGGTCACCGACATCGCGAAGCTGACGATCTGGGGCAACCACTCGGCCACCCAGTACCCGGACGTCTTCCACGCGCAGATCGCCGGCAAGAACGCCGCCGAGGTGGTCGACGACCAGAGCTGGCTCGCGGACACCTTCATCCCGACCGTCGCCAAGCGCGGCGCGGCGATCATCGAGGCGCGCGGCGCGTCCTCGGCGGCGTCCGCGGCCAACGCGGCGATCGACCACGTGCACACCTGGGTCAACGGCACCGCCGACGGCGACTGGACCTCGATGGGCGTCGTCTCGGACGGCTCCTACGGGGTGCCCGAGGGCCTCATCTCGTCCTTCCCGGTCGTCTGCAAGGACGGCAAGTGGGAGATCGTCCAGGGCCTGGACATCAACGAGTTCTCCCGTGGCCGGATCGACGCGTCGGTGCAGGAACTGGCCGAGGAGCGCGACGCGGTGCGCGAGCTGGGCCTGATCTGACCGCCTGATCCGATCCCGAGCCGGGGCCGGGGCCGGGGACCGTGCGTCGGTTCCCGGTCGCGGTGACGGCCGATCGGTGATGACGGCTGGTCGGTGGTGGTGATCGAGGGCGGGCCGAACGGCCCGCCCTCGGTGTGTGTGGGTTCGATCCCCGGACGCGGTGGGCCGCCGGCCCTGTTCGAGGGCGGCGGGCCCGGTCTCAGGTCCGGTCCGCCGGCGTCACGCCGCCCGTGTCGACCCAGCCCGGGACCGGCTCGCGGGCGGTGAGCCAGGAGCCGTGGATGTCGGCCAGTCCCGTGCGCGATGCCACCACGCCGGCCGTGATCGCGCAGGTCGTGTCGACGTCGCCCATGCCCCGGGCCGTTTCCCACAGGGCGTCGTCGAGGGCGTCCAGGTGGTGAGCCGCCGTCCACAGGGCGAACGGGACCGTGTCGGGGGCGCTGATCCGGGTGCCGTTGCCCAGCACGCTCGCCGCGTTGCGGACCGAGGAGTCGGCCGGCAGCCGGGATGCCGTACGGATGCCGGAGGCTACGTCGCTCTCCGGCGTGTGCTCGGCCACCTCGGTCAGGAACTCGACCGGATCCGGCACGGGTTCGTCCCGCCCGCGGGTCGCCAGCGCCGCCGCGATCGCCACCGCGACGGCGCCCGCCGCCGCCTCCGGGTGGGCGTGCGTGGTCTCGGCGGAGCGCTCGGCCTCGGCCGCGACGTGGGAGAGATCCTCGTCCGCATGCCACGCGCCCAGCGGCGCCACCCGCATCGCGGCACCGTTGCCCCACGAGCCCTGACCCTCGAATTGACGGCGCGTCACCTCGCGCCAGGACTCGCCCTCGTGGATTGCGCGCAGCACGCCGTGCATCGACGGGCCGTAGCCGCGATGCGGGTCGGCCGTGTAGGACGCGGCGAAGTGCGCGGCCAGTGCGTCCTGGTCGACGTCGTCGCACAAGTGCAGGATGCGCAGCACGGACAGCGCCATCGCGGTGTCGTCGGTCCAGTGCCAGAGCTTGGCCTTTGGCGCGATCCGGCGGGCCTGAAAGTCGGTCGACTCGGCGCCTTTGTAGAAGAACCACTGTTCGCCGAAGGCGTCGCCGAGGGCGAGGCCATGCAGGGCACGAGCGGCGTTCGCGACGCGTCGGGTACGGTCCGGGCGGCTACGGTTCATGCGCCTCACCCTGCCGGCCGGGCCCGACCCGAGCCAGGTATTTCCCGGGTGCTCGAAGTCGCTCGGATCCGCCGGAAAGTGTCGGATATTGCTCAGTCTTATCTCGATATCAAGAGGCTCGGCGTCGAACGACTCGCTAGAATGATCCCATGAAAGACGAGGTCGACCGGCTTGTCGCGGCATGGAAGCGGGAGCGCCCGGACCTCGACGTCGAACCCCTCGAAGTACTGAGCCGGGTTACCCGACTGGCGAGGCATCTGGACCGCGCCCGGCGTACCGCGTTCTCCGCGCGCGACCTCGAACCGTGGGAGTTCGACGTGCTCTCCGCGCTGCGCCGGGATGGTGCGCCGTATCAGCTCTCGCCCGGCCAGTTGCTCACCCAGACCCTGGTGACCTCCGGGACGATGACCAACCGGATCGACCGCCTCGCCGCCAAGGGCCTGGTGCTGCGACTGCCCGACCCGGACGACCGCCGCGGTGTGCTGGTCCGGCTGACCGAGGACGGTCGCGATCGGGTCGACGCGGCGATGGCCGAGCTGCTCGGCCAGGAACGGGCCATCCTGGCCGGCCTGACGGTCGATCAGCAGATGGTGCTCGCCGGGCTTTTGCGTTCTCTTGTCGCGCCGTTCGACAACCACGCCTGAAACAAACCTCTTTGACCATCTCATGGCCATGATTCACTCTTAGTGATCAAATGTGTCAAGCACCCGTTGTGTGCCGGGAACGGCTGCCTGTAGACAAGTCCCTGTTGAGAGCGGAACCGCAGGGGTTCGCCTCGGGGAACAGGAGCAGGGCATGAGGTGCATCATTCGTCCGATCGGCGGCACGCGTCGGGAGCGGCGCGCGGCGTGCGCTCGGACCGACCGACCCACTCCCGCCGAACTCGCCGCACTCACCGGGCACGACTAGCCCCGGTCCCTCGGGGGTGAGGGGGGAAGGTCCCGCTCATGATCCGCGAAGGCGTCTTGGGGAAGTAACGCCGGAACGGGTCGGACGGCGGCGGCCGAGGAGACACGCCGGGGGCGCGGAGGGAGCGAACGCGGGGGGACAGGTGGGGGGAAACGCGGAGGGGAAACGCGGGACGGGCACAGGGGAAGAGGGGCGGGGAAGCGCGCGGGGGGCGATGAAACGAGGGGGTCGGGGGCGACTCGGGGAGAAAGGTAGTCGGGGGGTAGGTACGGCGGCGGGCCGGTGGATGACGATCCACCGGCCCGCCACCGTGTTTGTGCGAACGGCCCGGCAACCGGATCCGGCCGCCCGAAATCCCGAGCCGCGTTCGATCCCGACCCGCATGCGAGGACCCCGGCTCGTGGGTCGGCTCAGCTCGCCGGCGATCCCGCGTCCGGCGCGCGCGTCTGCGGTGTGAATGTCACCGGCAGCCGCTGCAACCCCCGCATGATCAACCCGCCGCGCCACCGCAGTTCGTCCTCGGGCAGGGCAAGTCGTACGTCCGGCAGCCGACTCAGCAGTGTGCCGATCGCGATCCGGCCTTCGAGCCGGGCCAGTGGTGCGCCGATGCAGTAGTGGATGCCGTGCCCGAACGCGAGGTGCTGGTTGTCCGCGCGGGCCGGATCCAGCAGATCGGGCTCGGCGAACCGGCGTGGGTCCCGGTCGGCTGCCGCGAGCACCACCAACACCGGCTCGCCCGCCGGGATCCACGTGCCGCCGATCTCCAGCTCGGTGGTGCTGAACCGCCACGTGGCCACTTCGACCGGCCCGTCATAGCGCAGCAGTTCCTCGACCGTGGGCGCGAGCAGCGCCGGGTCGGCCTGTACCGCGAGCCGTTGGGCATCGTGCGTGAGCAGCGTGAGCAGGCCGTTGCCGATCAGGTTGACGGTCGTCTCGAAGCCGGCGAAGAGCAGGATGAAGGCCATCGCCGCGGCCTCGTCCTCGGTCAGGTGTTCGCCGTGGTCGCTCGCCCGGATCAGCCCCGAGATCAGGTCGTCGTCCGCATCGGTGAGGGTCGCGCGCTTGCGATGGATCAACTCGGCCAGGTACGTGCGCATGTGCCGCACCGCCCGGGCCACCCCGCCGCGCGGACCCGAGCCGTGCCGGATCATCATCCCGGCCCAGGTCCGGAAGTCCGCCTGGTCCTCCTCGGGCACCCCGAGCAGGTCGCAGATCGCGTAGATCGGCAGCGGGAACGCGAAGTCGTGGATCAGGTCGGCCTCGCCGGTGCTCGCGAAGTCGTCGAGCAGCCGGTCCGTCAGGGCCTGGATCCGAGGCCGGAACTCCTCGGCCCGGCGCGGCGTGAACGCCTTCGACACCAGCCGGCGCAGCCGGGTGTGATCCGGCGGGTCGAGGTTGAGCAGGTGCGCGCCGACGCCGGAGCGCTGTTCGCCGGGCACCCCGACCTTGCCCTGTTTCCAGGCCGCCTCCGAGCGCCGCGGGTCCTTGCTCAGCCGCTGGTCGGCGAGCGCCTGCTTGGCGTCCGCGTAGCGGGTGACCAGCCATGCCTCGACCCCGCTGGGCAGCGTGGTGCGGTGCACGGGCGCGTACTCGCGCAGGTGTGCGTAGGCCGGGTATGGGTCGGCGATGAACTCGCGCGAGAACAACTCGGGTCCGGCCGGCACCGCGTGCGCGGGGCATCGGGTGGGGTCGTCGGTCACGGCTGTGGGGTCCGCGCCGCGCGCAGGCCCTTGACGCCGAGCCAGCCGATCGCGTTGCCCGCCACGAACGAGACGATCGTCAGCGCCAGATGGATCAGGAAGAACGTGGTCGCGCCGTCGTTCCAGGACCGGTCGTCGGCCCAGATGTTCTTGAGGAAGTTCGGCCACAGGATCCAGCTCCAGATGCCGAACAACACCAGACAGGTGGAAGTACCTCGGCCGATCCTCAACGTGAAGCACCCGTTCCTCGGTCAAAACCTCAGCAAATTTGTCCCGGTTCAGTATGCGGCGGCGCGGTTGACGAACCGCAGCCGGGGGCCGACAGTACGCTCATCACATGTTTGATTGGTTCCGGGCTTCTCGTAAGCCGGCCGTGTTCTGTGCTACCGCGCTCGTTTTCGCGTTCGGTCTTGCTCCGGCCGCCAGGGCTGCCGGTCCCAGCCCGGAGCCGCAGCCGTCCACGCCGATGTCCGATGTCGGCGGGCCACGTCTGGCCCAGCCCGGCGTACAGAGCGACCTGCCGCCCGGCGTACCGCCGTTGCCCGCAGTCGAGGGCTGGGCCTGGGTGGTCGCGGACGCGGACAGCGGCAAGATCCTGGCGGCGAAGAACCCGCACTGGAAGCTGCCGCCGGCCAGCACGCTCAAGATGTTGTTCGCCGACACGGTGCTGCCCAAGATCGACCGGAACACCACCCACCAGGTGGCGCTCGCCGATCTGCAGAACCTGGGCGAGGGCAGCAGCCTGGTCGGGATAAAGGAGAACGAGACCTACAAGGTCGAGGACCTGTGGCGGGGCGTTTTCCTGCGCTCGGGCAACGACGCGGTGCACGTGCTGTGCGCGATGAACGGCGGCGTGTCCGCGACGGTGCAGCAGATGAACGAGCGAGCCAAGCAGCTCCAGGCGGGCGACACGAACGTGGTCTCGCCGGACGGCTATGACGCGCCCGGGCAGGTCTCCAGCGCGTACGACCTCGCGCTGTTCGCCCGCGAGGGGCTCAAGAACAACGACTTCCGGTCCTACGCGAGCACGAAGGTCGCCGACTTCCCGGGCGTGGCGGGGGCCAAGTTCCAGATCCAGAACACCAATACGATGCTCGGCCAGTATCCCGGCATGATCGGCGTCAAGAACGGCTACACCACCAACGCCGGCAACACCTTCGTCGGCGGCGCGCAACGCGGCGGCCACACACTGCTGGTGAGCCTCATGCACGTCGAGGGCAAGGGCAAGACCTACGAGGACACCGGGAAGCTGCTCGACTGGGGCTTCGCCGTGCTGGCCCAGGCGAAGCCGATCGGCGCGCTGGTCGAGCCGCTCTCGGTGCCGGGCGAGAAGAAGGACAAGGGCTCGAAGCCGACGGAGGCCAAGGGAGGCGAGGCCAAGACCGCGAAGGCGGCGTCCGCTTCGAAGGACAAGGGCTTCAACTGGGGGCTGTGGGCGGGGCTGGGCGTGCCGGCGGCGCTCGTGATGGGCGGCGGCGTGCTGTTCGCCCTTCGGCGGCGCGAGGGGAATTCGGGGGTTCGGTTCGAGGACGACGTCCTGCGGTAGCCGTTGGTGGGCTTGAGTTGGCCTCAAGCGCCGGCCGGGCTGGTGGGTGGCCTCAAGCGCCGGCCGGGCTGGTGGGTGGCCTCAAGCGCCGGCGGGACTGGTGGGTGGCCTCAAGCGCCGGCCGGGCTGAAGGTGCTTGGCTCGGGCTTTTATGGGTGGCCTCGAACACCGGGCGGGCTGAGGGTGTTTGGCTCGGGCTTGAAGGTGGTCTTGGACGTCGGCCGGGCTGCGGGTGTTTGGCTTGGAGTGGGTTTATGAGCGATCTCGGGTGAACCGCTCCAGCAGGATGCCGAGTGCGGCGGTGCCGGCGATCGCCAGGCCGTACGTGCGGGCCGGGTGGGAGTGCTTCGCGGTGTATCGGGACAGGTCCAACGGCGGTTCCGCCGCCGCCTTCTCGGCTGCTGCGTCGGCGTTTTCCTCGGCCTCCGCGGCCTCCTGCGCGTTGGCCGTCCACGCCGCGCAGAACAGCAGCAGCCGGGTCACGAAGTAGATCCACAGAAGCAGCGCGACCGGTACGGCGAAGGCGCCGTACGCGCTCTTGCTCGCGACACCCGAGATGTATCCGGACACCAACAGCTTGAGTACCTCGAAGCCGACCGCGCCGATCAGCGCGCCCTTGACCGCGACCGCGCGGCTCATGGTCAGTCGGGGCATCCCGACCAGCAGGTAGACGAACAGCACCACGCTCGCGCCGACCGCGACCGCGAACGCGGCGATCTGGAGCAGGATCCGGCCGACCGGCTGATGTTCGAGCCCGATCGAGTCGGAGAGTTCCTGGATCACGATGGTCGCGAACGCGGACGCGCCCACCGACAGCGCGAGCGCCAGCCCCAAGCCGATCAGTACGCCCACGTCGGCGGTCTTGCGCACGATCACGTTGCCGGGTTCCTCGTCCACGTCCCAGATCGCCCGGATCGACGACCGAGTCGCGTCCACCCACCCTGTCCCCGACATCAGCAGCAGCACGCCGCCGATCGCGCCGACCGCGCCCGCGTTGCGCACCAGCGCGTCCAGGTCGAGCTTGTCCGCGATGCCGGGGATCTGCTCGGAGATCTTGTTCTGCATGCGTTGGACCTGGGACGCGTTCAGCGTCGCGGCCACCACCGCCGCCGCGAGCGTGATCAGCGGGAACAGCGACAGGAAGCCGTAGTAGGTCACCGCCGCGGCAAGCCGGTTGCCCTGCCGGTCGCCGTACCGTGCATACGCCCGCCACGTGGGGCCGATGACCGGGATCCTCGACAGCCGTTCCTTGATCGCCACGGCTGACTGCTGCCCCTCCGACGCCCGGCCCACACGCGACTCCACTCTGTGACCTCCCGTGTGGCCACGACGGCGTCACACGGGCAAAGGACCCGGCAACGATTGGCCGAACGCGAAGTCACGTTGCGGACGCCACACCCCGTCGGCGCCGTGCTCGTACAAACTGAAGCCCCAGATCGGGAAAACCGCGTCGTAGTCCACGAGTTCGGCGAATGCGAGGTCGAGCATATGGTCCGGTAGATGGTGCGCGACGGTCACATGTGGGTGGTACGGGAAGTGCAATTCGCGCTCCAGCGGCCCGGATCGCACCGCGGCCTCGATCCGCTCACACTCCGGGATGCCGCGCGCGACCTGGACGAACACCACCGGCGAGGTCGGCCGGAAGGTGCCGGTGCTGCGCAGGTGTATGTCGAACGGGGCCTCGCCGGCGGCGACCGCGCGTAGATGTTCCTCGACCTCGGACATCGCCTCGTCGGCCACCTCGGTGGGCGGCAGGAGGGTCACGTGGGTCGGGATGGCGTTCGCGAGCGGATCCCCGAACCCGAGGCGGCGAGCCTGGAGCTCACTGCCGTAGGGCTCGGGGATCGCAATCGACACCCCGATGGTGCGCTTCGCCATGTGCTGCGCCTCAGACTCCCGTCCGACCGGTCACCGGGGGCAGGAAGCCGACACGGTCGTACGTCTTGGCCAGGGTCTCGGACGCCACCGCGCGAGCCTTCTCCGCGCCCTGGGCGAGCACCCTGTCCAGCTCGTCCGGGTCGTCCAGGTACGTGCGCACGCGGTCCTGGAAGGGCTCCACGAATTCGACGAGCACCTCGGCCACCTCCTTCTTCAGATCGCCGTACCCCCTGCCCGCGAATCGCTCCTCCAACGCGGCGATCGAGGTGCCGGAGAGCGCCGAGTGGATGGTGAGCAGGTTGGACACGCCCGGCTTGTCGGTCTCGTCGAAGCGCACCTCGGTGCCGGTGTCGGTGACCGCGCTGCGGATCTTCTTCGCGCTGACCTTGGGGTCGTCGAGCAGATTGACGATGCCCTTGGGCGCCGAGGCCGACTTGCTCATCTTGATCGTCGGGTCCTGCAGGTCGACGATCTTGGCCGTCTCCTTGACGATGAACGGCTTGGGGACGACGTAGGTCTCACCGAAGGTCGAATTGAAGCGCTGCGCGATGTCGCGGGTCAGCTCCAGGTGCTGGCGCTGGTCCTCGCCGACCGGGACCGCGTCCGCCTGGTAGAGCAGGATGTCCGCGACCTGGAGCACCGGGTAGGTGAACAGGCCGACCGTGGTGCGGTCGCTGCCCTGCTTCGCGGACTTGTCCTTGAACTGGGTCATTCGCGCGGCCTCACCGAAGCCGGTCACGCAGTTCATGATCCAGGCGAGCTGCGCGTGCTCGGGCACGTGGCTCTGCACGAACAGGGTGCAGCGCTCGGGATCGAGGCCGGCCGCGAGCAGCTGCGCGGCGGACGTCCGGGTGCGGACCCGCAATTCCTTCGGATCCTGTGGAACCGTGATCGCGTGCAGGTCGACCACACAGTAGAAGGCATCGTGGCTGTCCTGGAGCGGCACCCACTGGCGGATCGCACCCAGGTAGTTACCCAGGTGGAACGAATCCGCGGTGGGCTGGATTCCGGACAGAACACGGGGACGCGTCGATGCCATGACGCCATTCTCTCAGGCGCGTGAGGCAGATCCGGTCAGGGGAGCCGCGCGACCCCCGCGCCGGGCGCACAACAAAGCGGGTGAGCGCCCCGGGAAACACGCAACGATCGTGCGGTGGTGGACAACGCTCGCGCCTTTACTCCCCCTTCGGATGCGACCTAGGCTGAGCAAGGCCGATACAGAGGGTCGTCGACCGCACATCCACGGTGACGACCGGGTGCGGCTCCGGCATGCCGCCATGCACCGGCCTGCCGCCATGCACGGCCACACCAACGACACGGCACATCGACGCGGGTCGCGGGAACCCCGCGCTCCCGCGTGCTGCCGCCGTTCGCGAGAAGGGGATATCGCGTGCGCCTCACCTCGTGCTGCGGTCGATCGGGCCGATCCGTGCTGCGGTCGGAGCGTGTATCGCCCGGAGCCGAGCGGGCGCGGGTGCCTCGACAGCGGCGCCGAGGGTTCGTCGCGCCGCGGGCGGCCGAGCTGCGGCACTACGTGATGTGCCCGCCGGTGTTCCTGGACGCGCCTTCGGCCGATGATTCGCGGGCCATGCCGCACAGGCGAGGGTTTTCGGGCTCGCGAGGGCTCTCCGGCTCGCGAGGGCTTTCGGACCCGGGAGGGCTGCCGGACTCGGGAGGGCTGCCGGAGCAGACCGGGTTCGCGGCGCGGACCACCGCCGCGATGGGTCAGTGGGAGCGGTTGCGCGGGACGCTGATCGCGCTGGGGCATCGGGTGAGCCTGGTGCCGGGTCGGCCCGGGCTGCCCGGCATGGTGTTCGCCGCGCGGGCGGCGACCGTGGTGGGTGGTCGGGTGCTGGGTGCGCGGCCTCGTTCGGCGGATCGCTCCGCCGAGACGCCGGTCTACCTGGAGTGGTTCGATCGGCGCGGCTTCCGGGCGGGTCTGGAACCGGTGTTCGCGCACGAGGGCGAGAACGACCTGATCCCGGCCGGTCCACGACTGCTGGCCGCGGCGGGACCGCTGACGGAGCCGGCCGCGCATGCCGAGGCGGAGGCGTTCTTCGGCCTGCCGGTGCTCCCGCTCGAACTCACCGACCCGCGCTTTTGCCGGCTCGGCTCGGCGCTGACCGTGCTCGGCGAGCACACCGTGGCCTACTACCCCGGGGCGTTCACGTTACGAGCGCAGCGCCGACTGGCCCGGGTCTTCCCGGAGCGGATCGAGGTCGACGAGGCGGACGCGCTCGCGCTCGGACTGGACGCGGTCTCCGACGGGCGCAGTGTGCTGCTGGGCGACGCGACACCGGCGCTGGCGGCCCGGCTCGCGGGCCGCGGGTTTCGTACGATCGAACTGGACATGTCCGCCTTCGCGGCCCACGGCGCGAGCGTGCGCAGTTGCGTACTGGAACTGCGCGCCGGTCGTTGATCGCACGTCTTCACGGGGTATCCCGTCTGTGCGTACTCGGGTGAATTTCATGCTTCTCGCCGCTGTTGTGCGCTTTCCTCATTTTCGTACTGCCATCCGCCTTCGTATCGATCCCACCCCGTATCGATCTCCACCGTTGCGAAAGGACGTCATGAGCACGCAGCACTCGCCCGTCCCCTCCTCCGAGCACAAGTCGGGTGTCGGCCGCCTCGCCGGCCTGGGAGCCGAGAGCACCCGACTGATCGAGCTGGCCGAGGACTTCAGCGCGCACAACTACCACCCGCTGCCGATCGTGGTGGCCGAGGCGCACGGCGCCTGGATGACCGATGTCGAGGGCCGGCGCTATCTGGACATGCTGGCCGGGTATTCCGCGCTCAACTTCGGGCACGGGAACGCGCGCCTGATCGACGCGGCCAAGCGGCAGTTGGACCGGGTCACGCTGACCAGCCGCGCATTCCACAACGACCGCTTCGCGCCGTTTTGCGAGCAGCTCGCGCAACTGGCCGGCATGGAGATGGTGCTGGCGATGAACACCGGCGCGGAGGCGGTGGAGACCGCGGTCAAGACCGCGCGCAAGTGGGGCTACGAGGTCAAGGGCGTACCGGACGGGCAGGCCAGGATCGTGGTCGCCGCCGGCAACTTCCACGGCCGCACCACCACGATCGTGAGCTTCTCCACCGACGAGGAGGCGAGCCGGCACTTCGGCCCGTACACCCCGGGCTTCGACGTGGTGCCCTACGGCGACGCGGCCGCGCTGCGCGCGGCGATCACCGACGCCACGGTGGCGGTGCTGATCGAGCCGATCCAGGGCGAGGCCGGCGTGCTGGTCCCGCCGCCCGGCTATCTGGCCGAGGTGCGCCGGGTCACCGAGGAGCGCGACGTCCTGTTCATCGCGGACGAGATCCAGTCCGGCCTGGGGCGCACCGGCCGCACCTTCGCGTGCGAGCACGAGGGCGTGGTGCCGGACATGTACATCCTGGGCAAGGCGCTCGGCGGCGGCATCCTGCCGATCTCGGCAGTGGTGTCCTCACGCGCGGTGCTCGGTGTTTTCGCACCCGGCGAGCACGGCTCGACCTTCGGCGGGAATCCGCTGGCCTGCGCGGTCGGCCTGGAGGTGCTGGAGATCCTGCGCTCCGGCGAGTTCCAGCAGCGCTCCGCCGACCTCGGCGACCACCTGCACCGCGAACTCGCCACGCTGGTCGGCCACTCGGTGACCGCCGTTCGGGGTCGTGGGCTGTGGGCCGGTGTGGACATCGACCCGACCCACGGCACCGCCCGCGAGGTATCCCAGGCCCTGATGGACCGCGGCGTCCTGGTCAAGGACACCCACGGCCAGACGATCCGCATCGCCCCGCCGCTGGTCATCTCCAAGGACGACCTGGAGTGGTCGTTGGACCAGCTGCGCGCGGTTCTGGGGTAGCACCGGGACCACCTGGAGACGGCCGCGAAGTCGGGAACTTCGCGGCCGTCGTGTGCGACCTCATAGCGAGGCTGTTTCGTACATCGTGTCGAGGTCGACGAGTCGAAGGTCGGGGCCTTCGAGTCGCGGACCGGGACGAGGCCCGGGGGATCATCGCCGACTTCGACGTACGCTCCGCCATTGGTGTTGCTGTACGTCTGCGCCACGTCACCGTGCTGTACTGGGTCGATCCCATGTCTCGAACTCCTCGACGGTTGCTGTCGATGTGTGGCGTGCGTCAGACGTGGAGCGCCAGTGTCAGTGCCGTCCATGAGGTTGTTGGGATGGTCAGGTGTCCGACACCCGGGGCCTTCGAGTCGCGGACCGGGACGAGGCCCGGGAAATCATCGCTGACCTCGACGCACGCCCCGCCATTGCCGTTGCTGTACGAACTCTTGCGCCACGTTGCCGCGCTCGCGTCGTAGGTGGTCCCCATGTCTCGAACTCCTTGATTGCAGCTGTGATCATCGCTGCCGAGGCCCTGGGTGGGAGCGCGTGCGAGCGCAGTGAGGCGAAAGCCCGGGCGCGCGCCGCAACGCTTGGCAGGTCTTCAATCAGTTGGCCTGAATCGCTGCCTTCAAGGTAGGCGATTGTGAGCTCGTCCGGCAGCGCCAGCAGGATGAGCGAACCCCCAAGGACGGGGTGTGCGCCATGGGAGAAGGGCAGTACCTGGATCGTGGTGTGATTCGCATCCACGAGTGGGAGCAACGAACGGAGTTGCTCGCACATGACTTCCGCGCCACCGATGGGTCGCCGAACGGAAGCCTCGTCCAAAATGACGCACAGCTGTGGTCGGTCGGGGGTTTGAAGGCGCTCTTGCCGACTCAGCCGCGCGGCGACCAGCTTGTCGATCGCGGCGGGTTCAGCGTCCGGGTTGAACGCAGACAGGAACGCCTTTGCGTAGGCAGGTGTTTGGAGCAGACCCGGGATCGTGGCAGCCGCGTACTCTTCGACGGCGCTCGCTTCGGCCTCAAGTCGCATGTATCGGCGGTACTGGCCGGGGTGAATGTCGAACCTGATGAAGCCGAACATCCTCGTGAACATCACGCCGGTACCCAGGGCAATGTCGAGCTTGGGTCCCAGAGTTTCGTGCAGATGCTCCCCGTTCTCGAACTTCGACATCTGAGATTTGTTGAACCCGAGGATTCCCGCCAGCGCGGTAACGCTGAGACCGGCTCGCTCGCGCTCCATCCGGATTTCCGCGCCGTAGCGATGACTTGGGGACAGCTCCGGGTCGAGTCGGCGTTGCTGGAACGTCACGTGCAACCTCCCGTGTTGCGTGAACCGGCGCGCAACAGGGCGGGTTGTCGAATCGGTGCACTGTGCGCCATTCCTTCGATACACAAGGTAGTGGCGCGAATTCGTCCATGAGAGGCGAATCGGCCGTTGCGCCGGCACGAGGCGGTTGACCGCCTCGCGAGACCGCCGTGCAGCGGATGCAGGGGGCGAGCACACGCCTTGGACAGCAGCTCGCCCCCTACGTGCCCCCAACGGAGAGGACAACATCATGATGCCGGAAGCCAACGGAGCCGACGTCGTTTCGCCGGGCGACGCCACCGCTGCCGATGTGATGCAAAACGCCAGACTCGCCTATCTCGTACGGCAAGCCGCGCTCGTCATGCGGCGGCAGGAGGCGGCTCGGCCCCGCCGCGAAGTGATCGCGCACTCCGCCGAGGACCTCGACGTGGGCAACGTGTTCTGCGAGCGCCATCGGCACGCGCAGTGCCGCGACGCGGCCTCGGAGCGGGACGGGACGCTTATGGACGTGATTGGTACGAGCGTCTACCTGCGCGGCCACGATGGCCTCGAATTCGTGTGCCGCATGCACGACTTGGTGATCCTTGCTTCGCCGCCGCCGATCCTCTACCGGCGCGTGCGCTACATCGGATCCGAGGACCCCGCCCTGCGTCCCGACGGTGAGCTCACCGAGCTGTGGGCCGTCGACCAAGGCAAGCTCGCGACCGTGCAACCCGCCAATGGGCACGCCTGGTTCGCGTTGACCACCGATCTGGAGCGAACCGGCTTCGTGCTGGGACCCGTCGCCGACTGGCCGAAGCCGCCATACCGCTCGGATGCGGTCGGCTCGTAGGATCCGCCACGACCGCGGCCCCGGCCCGGAGCTCCCCAGCCATCGCACGACGAAGGGGGCCGCCCCAGCGGAGCGGCTCCCTTCGTCCGTGTCCGAGGACACCGTGCTCACGAGCTTCGGCGGCCCACCAGCCTCGGCTTGGGTTCTATGCCGGAGAGGCCGTTCCAGGCCAGGTTGACCAGGTGGGCCGCGACGTCGGCCTTCTTGGGGCGGCGTACGTCCAGCCACCACTGGCCGGTCAGGGCGACCATGCCGACCAGCATCTGGGCGTACATCGGGGCGAGCTTCGGGTCGTAGCCGCGCGACTTGAACTCCAGGCCGAGTACGTCCTCGACCTGGGAGGCGATGTCGCTGATCAGCGATGCGAAGGTGCCGGTGGATTGGGCCACCGGCGAGTCCCGGACCAGGATCCGGAAGCCGTCGGTGTTCTGGTCGATGTAGTCCAGGAGGGCGAAGGCGGCCTGTTCGAGGAGCTCCCTGGGGTGTCCGCCGGTCAGCGCACTGGTCACCATGTCCAACAACGCGCTGGTCTCGCGGTCCACGACGACGGCGTAGAGCCCTTCCTTGCCCCCGAAGTGTTCGTAGACCACCGGCTTCGAGACACCCGCCTTGTGAGCGATCTCCTCGACGCTCGTCGCGTCGTAGCCACGCTCCGCGAACAGTGTTCGACCGATGTCGATCAACTGCTCGCGACGCTCTTTCCCGGTCATGCGCACACGACCGCCGCCGCGCGGTGCACTCCGCCTGCTGCTTTCGGTCACTGGCCCATCATGCCGCGCGGCGAGCCGCGACCCGTTGCCGGTCCGGCCAACGTACGTCCCAGACCCAGCCGAGCTTCTCCATCCAGCGGATCGCCCGGGCGCTGCTGTCGACCTGGCCGCGCAGTACGCCGTGCCGTGCGCTGGTCTGATCCGCGTGGTGCAGGTTGTGCCAGGACTCGCCCATCGAGGGGATCGCGAGCCACCACACGTTGCCCGACCGGTCGCGGGACTTGAACGGGTGATTGCCGACCGCGTGGCAGATCGAGTTGATCGACCAGGTCACGTGGTGCAGCAGCCCGATCCGGACCAGGCCGGCCCAGAAGAACGCGGTCAGCGCGCCCTGCCACGACCATGCCCACAGGCCGCCGACCAGCGCGGGAGCGGCCAGCGAGACGCCGACCCACAGCGGGAACTGACGGGAGACGCGAATCATGTCGCGGTCCTTGAGCAGGTCGGGCGCGTACTTCTCCTGCGAGGTCTGCTCGACGTCGAACAGCCACCCCATGTGCGCCCACCACAGGCCCTTGGCCAGCGCGCCCACGCTGGTGCCGTAGCGCCACGGCGAGTGCGGGTCGCCCTCCTTGTCGGAGAACCTGTGGTGCTTGCGGTGGTCGGCGACCCACCGCACCAGCGGCCCCTGCACGGCCATGTTGCCCGCGATCGCGAGCGCGATCCGGACCGGGCGCTTGGCCTTGAACGATCCGTGCGTGAAGTAACGATGGAACCCGATCGTGATCCCGTGGCCGGTGATGGCGTACATCACAACGCCGATCACCACGTCGCGCCAGGACAGCCCCCAACCCCATGCCGCCGGCACCGCTGCCACCAGTGCGAGGAACGGGATGCCGATGAAGAGCGCCAACACGACCTGTTCGGCGAAGTGCTTGCGTTCGCCGCCGAGCGTGCCGCGCCGGGCGGCGTCGGTGGCGGACTTCCGTTCGGCTTCGAGCACGCTGGTGCCGGGGGAAGGGGTCATAGGGAATCCCTCAGGTCGGGGGCAGGCGATGCTACGGCGACGTAACCTACGGGGCCGTAAGTTTCGTCAGTATGGCAGGTCATGAGCGGAAAGTGAGGTGTCTGCAAGGCCTTCGATTTTTCCGCGCACCCGTGCCAAAACCCTTGTGCGGGACGGCTTCCCGGCCCGGGCGCCGGCATGCGCGAAGCGTCGAAGCGGCTTTTCGGGCCCGTGGCGCCGAGGGCCTCCGCGATGTTCCACGGGGTCTGCGGAGGGTTATTCGCGCACGAAGCGCCGAGGGGCCGGCATAGTGGGTGCCGTGAAAACGGGACGAGCCCGCTTGCCAAGCGGAATGCCCGATTCATTCCGCTATGGTGTAACTCGGCAGCACACGGGGTTTTGGTCCCCATGGTCCAGGTTCAAATCCTGGTAGCGGAGCCTTTCGACAATGCCGGCCGCAGCGGCGCGTGGAGCCTTCGCCCGACGGCGCTATCCTCATAGGGCCCGGTTTGTTCGGCTCGGCTTCGTCGTGCCGTCATCTCGTTTCTCCGGAGTCGGCCTTCGGAGTCGTCGGGCATCCCCCGCCAGCGATGCCGAGGAGCCTTGCTCTGTGAGCCCCATCCGCCCGGCTGCCGTCGTCGTACTTGCTGCGGGCGAGGGCACCCGCATGCGTTCCAAGACCACCCCGAAGGTGTTGCACGCCCTGGCCGGTCGGGCCATGGTCGGGCACGTGGTCGAAGCCGCCCGACGGCTGGATCCCGAAGACCTGATCGTTGTCGTCGGCCACGGCCGGGACAAGGTCGCGAGCTACCTGTCCGAGCTGGACCCCACTGCCCGGGTGGTCGTCCAGGAGCAGCAGAACGGCACCGGTCACGCCGTGCGCGTCGCCCTGGACGGGCTCGCCGAGAGCAGCCGGGAGCCGGACGGCGTGGTCTTGGTCACATGCGGGGACACCCCGCTGCTGACCACGGAAAGCCTGGCCGCACTGGTCGCGACCCACGAAAGCGAGGGCAACGCCGTCACCGTGCTCTCCGCGGTCGTGCCCGATCCGACCGGCTACGGCCGGATCGTCCGGGAGAACACCCCCGACGGGCACGGCGCCGTCACCGCGATCGTCGAGCACAAGGACGCCTCCGCCGCCCAGCGCGCGATCGCCGAGATCAACTCCGGCGTGTACGCGTTCGACGGCAAGCTGCTGCGCGAGGCGCTCGGCCGGATCACCGCGCACAACAGCCAGGGCGAGGAATACCTCACCGACACGCTGCACGTGCTGCGCGAGGCCGGGCACCGGGTGGGCGCGGCCGCGGCCGTGGACCACCGGGAGATCCTGGGCATCAACGACCGGGTGCAGCTCGCCGAGGCCCGACGGGTGTTCAACGACCGCCTGCTCGAGGCCGCGATGCGCGCCGGGGTCACCGTGGTGGACCCCGCGACCACCTGGGTCGACGTGGACGCCACGTTCGAACCGGATGCCGTGCTTCATCCCAACACCCAGCTGCACGGTGCGACCAGCGTCGCCGCCGAGGCCGTGGTGGGCCCCAACTGCACGCTGCGCGACACCGTCGTCGGCGAGCGGGCCCACGTGTACAACACCACGAGTGAGGGCGCCGAGATCGGCCCCGAGGCCACCGTGGGTCCGTACACCTACCTGCGGCCGGGTACCCGGCTCGCGCGGGGGGCCAAGGTCGGCGGCTTCGTGGAGATGAAGAACGCCGTGGTGGGCGAGGGATCGAAGGTGCCGCATCTGTCCTACGTCGGGGATGCGACCATCGGGGTGGGTGCCAATATCGGTGCGGCCACGATCTTCGTGAACTACGACGGCGTGAACAAGCACCACACGGTGGTCGGGGACCACGTGCGGGTGGGCAGCGACACCATGCTGGTCGCCCCGATCGAGATCGGCGACGGTGCCTACACGGCCGCCGGATCGGTGATCACAGAAGATGTCCCGCCCGGCGCGATGGCGGTGGCGCGGGGGCGCCAACACAACATCGACGGGTGGGTCGCACGCAAACGCGCGGGTACGGCCTCGGCGCAGGCCGCCGAACGCGCGCTCACGGGCACGCGGGGCGACGCGGGTGACGTGCACACAACGGCCGGGCCGAACGACGGTTCTGCCGAGGCGAATGGCAAGGAGACGGTGCTGTGAGCGGGATCAAGGTGACGCCTGAGCGCAAGCTCATGCTCTTCACGGGCAGGGCCCACCCCGAACTTGCGAAGGAGGTGGCCTCGGAGCTCGGTGCGGATCTCGTTCCCACCAAGGCCTTCGAGTTCGCCAACGGGGAGATCTACGTACGGTTCGAGGATTCCGTACGAGGTGCCGACGCGTTCGTGATCCAGAGCCACACGGCTCCGATCAACACGTGGATCATGGAACAGCTGATCATGATCGACGCGCTCAAGCGGGCCTCCGCCAAGCGCATCACGGTCATCGTGCCGTTCTACGGCTATGCCAGGCAGGACAAGAAGCACCGCGGTCGCGAGCCGATCTCGGCCCGCCTGATGGCGGATCTGTTCAAGACCGCGGGTGCCGACCGGCTGATGGCCGTGGACCTGCACACGTCGCAGATCCAGGGCTTCTTCGACGGCCCGGTGGACCACCTGTTCGCGCTGCCGCTGCTGGCCGACCACGTCGGCAAGCGGGTGGACCGCGAGCGGCTCACCGTGGTCTCCCCGGACGCCGGTCGGGTTCGGGTGGCCGACCAGTGGACGGACCGCCTCGGCGCGCCGCTGGCGATCATCCACAAGCGTCGCGACCCCAACATCGCCAACGAGGTCACCGTGCACGAGGTGGTCGGTGACGTCACCGGCCGCACGTGTGTCCTGGTCGACGACATGATCGACACCGGTGGCACGATCTGCGCCGCCGCCGACGCGCTGTACGAGAACGGCGCCGCCGACGTGATCGTGGCCGCCACCCACGCGGTGCTGTCCGGCCCCGCCGTGGACCGCCTGAAGAACTCGCGGATCAGCGAGGTCATCGTGACCAACTCGCTGCCGATCGAGGAGGAGCGTCAGTTCGACAAGCTGACCGTCCTGTCGATCGCCCCGATGGTGGGTCGTGCGATCCGTGAGGTCTTCGAGGACGGTTCGGTCACGAGCCTGTTCGACGGCCACAGCTGACCCACGGGACCGTCCGGCTCGGCCCGAACGGGCCGTTTGAACCGTAACTCACGTACGCCGCCCGGCCGTTCGGCCGGGCGGCGTACGTGTACCCACCTGCCTTTCGGGGTATCTTGCACCGAATGGGGGGCGTGCTGTCACTCGTTCGAGTGGCGCTCGCCGCGACCCGATTTCGGGGTGACCCAGAAGAGCGGGTAGGCTAACGGGGTTGCCCGGCGAGGGATGCGCGCTACTTGCTCCGTGATCGACGCGGTAGTTGTGTGTCGTGTACTCCTCCAAGGCTTTTTGCAGGGGACCCGGTGCCACTCGGGCACCTACGAACCGACTCCGGCCATCACCGTCCGCAGTCGATCCGCACCATGGGGACCCCGCCCCGCCATCCGCCACCGCGTCGTTCGAGGAGTACCCGTCGTGTCCGAGGTCCGTATCGTCGCCGAGCCGCGTTCCGAGTTCGGCAAGGGTGCCGCCCGTCGCGCCCGTCGCGCGGGTAAGGTGCCGGCCGTCCTCTACGGTCACGGCTCCGCTCCGCTCCACCTTGCGCTTCCGGGCCACGAGCTCATGCTCGCGCTCAAGACCCCCAACGTCCTGTTCTCGCTGGACATCGACGGCAAGCCGCAGCTGGCCCTGCCCAAGGACGTACAGCGTCACCCGATCAAGCGTCACCTGGAGCACGTCGACCTCCTGATCGTCCAGAAGGGCGAGACGGTCACGGTCGAGGTTCCGGTCAGCACGGTCGGCGAGATCGCCCCGGGCGGCCTGCTCGAGACCGTCGTCCCGGCGCTCCCCGTCGAGGCCGAGGCGACCGCGCTTCCCGAGACCATCGAGATCGACGTGACCGGCCTGGAGCCGGGCGCCTCGGTCCACGCCAAGGACATCAAGCTGCCGAAGGGCACCGCGCTCGCGGGCGACCCTGAAGCGGTCATCCTGCACATCCTCACCCCGTCGGCTCCGGAGCCGGTCGCCGAGGCGACCACGGCCGAAGAGGCCTGATCCGGTCGTTGTCGTAGGACGAACGCGGGGACAACAACATCATGAGTGAGTCGCAGGCCCACGCCGGCACGGACGACAGTCCGTGGTTGGTCGTGGGCCTCGGCAATCCCGGGCCCGAGTACGCCGGGAATCGCCACAACGTCGGGTTCATGGTCGTCGACCTGCTCGCCGAGCGGGATCGGTCGAAGTTCAAGGCGCACAAGTCGCGCGCCCAAGTGGTGGAGACCCGGATCGGCCCGCACCGGGTGGTGCTGGCCAAGCCGATGTCGTTCATGAACCTGTCCGGCGGGCCGGTGACCGCGCTGCGTGACTTCTACAAGATCCCGGTCGCGAACATCATCGCGGTCCACGACGAGTTGGACGTCGACTTCGGCGTGCTGCGGCTCAAGCGCGGTGGCGGCGACAACGGGCACAACGGCCTGAAGTCGATCACCAAGTCGCTCGGACCCGACTACCTGCGGGTGCGGTTCGGCATCGGTCGTCCGCCCGGGCGGATGGACGTCGCCGCGTTCGTGCTCAAGGACTTCTCCGCGACCGAGCGCAAGGAACTGGCGTTCGAGGTGGACCGCGCGGCCGACGCGTGCGAGGCGCTGGTCCGCGAGGGCCTGGAGCGCGCGCAGAACACCTTCAACACCTGATCCGACCGTGCGGGTCACGACATTCGAACGAGGGCGGGCTCCCCACGGGGACCCGCCCTCCGCGGTATCCAGACGGCTACCAGCGCCCGTCGTCGCGGATGCGCACCGGCGCCAGACCCAGGACCAGCGTGCTGATCGCGACGTCCATCGACGAGCCGATGAACCACTCGCCGGTGTGATCCAGACCGAACACCCGACCGCTCGGGTCGATCGCCAGATAGCTGCTGCCGTCGTCCTCGTCGCCCAGCGGGGCCAGCGGGGTGCCCAGCGCGCGACCCACGTCGGTGAGTGTGCGCGGCAGGTGCAGCCCGCGGGTGGGGTCGATGGTGAACGGTCGGCGGAGCACGTCCTTGCCCGCGCCGCCGATGGCGAAGTGCAGTGTGCCGAACTCGGCCCAGGCCACCAGCGCCGCCGGGAACACGCTGTGCCGGTGCCCGTCGGGCGACTCGTGGTCGCTGATCTGCCGGGCCCACGCCTCGGCCTGGGTCAGCCGGCGTCGACCCACGGTCCAGCCTGCACGCTTGAGCTCGTGCACCACGTCGGTGGAGAAGCGGGTCACGTCAGCCGCTTTCCGTCGACGCGACGCCGAAGTGTTCGAGCATCGGCGCGCAGGATCGACACGGCGGTTGATACGTGTCGTGTCGTGGGTCGCCGTCCTCGCGAATCCGGCGCAGGGTCAGCTTGGCCCCCTTGAGCGAGCGTCGTGCCTCTTGCACGGTGAACGGTCGCCGGGCCGCCCGCTTGGTGCGTGCCGCCTCGGCCTCGAAGAGGTGCTCGGACACCAGCTCGACCTCGGGGCAGCGGCCCCGCCAGCGCTCGCGTGCCTCGACCGGGAGGGCCATCAGGAAATCCCGGACCAGCGGATGCGCCGTCGGCACGGTGTCGCCCTTGGCGCCCGCCCGGGTGCGGATGCGCTTGCCGATGAACAGCGCGGCCGCCACGGCCGGGAGGATGCTCTCGCGGGTGCCCCTGGGGGCGTCTCTCTCGCGCGGGTCGGGACCCGCCGGTTCGAGCTCCGGATCCACTTCCGCCGTACGTTCCTTCGCCAGTGTCGTCGTCGGAGTACCCGCAGCCACGTGGCGTTCCCTTCTCGTTCATGTGCTGCTTCGGTCGACGCGGCTTGTGTCGACGGATCGATCATGCCGGCGCCCGGATCGGTGACTGTGCGTGCAACAGCGTGCCAAACGTCTCGGCGACCCGTGCAACCGGGACTCCCGGAAAGATCTTCGCAGTTCGGTCCGACCCGCGGATTTCCCGGTTGGCCCGCGGCGGAGCGGATCGGGCGCTAGCTTCGTTCGGGTGGGGGTGCCGTGCGGCGGCTGGGCCCGCGCGGCCGGGGGGTTACCAGGGGAGTTGACGTTCCGTCATGTCGAATTCCGGGTCTGGGCGAGCCATCGGGCTCGCCGTCATAGGGGCCGGCTACTGGGGCCCCAATCTGGTGCGCAACGCGCAGGCCACACCGGCTCTGCGGCTGGAATGGCTGTGTGATCTCGACGAGGCGCGGGCCCGTGCGGTGCTGGGCGATTACAGCACGGTCCGGGTTTGCACGTCCTATCAGGAAGTGCTCGCCGACCCCGCGGTGCACGCCGTGGCGATCGCGACGCCGGCCGCGACGCACTTCGAGCTGGTCGCGGCGGCGTTGGAGGCGGGCAAGCACGTCCTGGTCGAGAAGCCGATCACGGCCGATCGCTCGGACGCGGTCAAACTGGTCGAACTGGCCGAGCGCAACGGGCTGACGCTGATGTGCGATCACACGTTCTGCTACATGCCGGTGGTCCGGCACATCCGCGAGCTGATCCACGGCGGCGAGCTGGGCGACATCCGCTTCTTCGACTCGGTGCGGATCAACCTGGGCCTGGTCCAGCCGGACGTGGACGTGTTGTGGGACCTCGCGCCGCACGATCTGTCCATCCTGGACTTCATCCTGCCGCCGGGGGTGCGCCCGGTGTCGGTGGCGGCCCACGGCGCGGACCCGCTCGGCACCGGCCGGGCCTGCCTGGCCTACCTGGTGCTGCGGCTGAGCAACGAGGCCATCGCACACGTGCATGTGAACTGGCTCTCGCCGACCAAGGTGCGCACCACCATCATCGGCGGCTCCCGGCGCACCCTGGTGTGGGACGACACCAATCCCACGGCCCGACTCCAGGTGCACGACAAGGGCATCGACCTCGCCGAGGACGCCGCGCTCAGCCCGGAGGCCCGGCGGGAGAAGCTGATCTCCTACCGGGTGGGCGACGTGGTCTCGCCCGCGCTGCCCGAGCGGGAGGCGCTGCGTGCGGTGATGGCCGAGTTCGCCGAAGCGATCGGCATGTCCCGGCCGGCGCTGACCGACGGTCGCGCGGGTCTGCGGGTACTGGAACTGCTGGAGGCGGCCTCGCGCAGCCTGGAACTGGGCGGCGCCACCGTCGCGGTGGGAGAACTCTGATGGGTGTCGAGATCGCCGGTTCGCGCTGTGTGGTCACCGGCGGCGCGGGGACCATCGGGTCCACGATCGTCGACCGGTTGCTCGCCGCCGGGGCCGCGCACGTGGTCGTCCTGGACAACCTGACCCGCGGCCACCGGGGCAACCTGGCCCAGGCGCTGACCGACGAGCGGGTCGAGCTGGTCGACGGCGACATCCGCGACCGGCCGCTGCTGGCCCGGCTGATGCCGGGCACCGACGTGCTCTTCCACCTCGCCGCGATCCGGATCACGCAGTGCGTGGAGGAACCCCGGCTCGCGCTGGAGGTGCTCGTCGACGGCACCTACGACGTGATGGAGGCGGCGGTCGCCGCCGATGTGCGCAAGGTGGTCACCTCCTCCTCGGCGTCGGTCTACGGCCTCGCCGAGGAGTTCCCGACCACCGAGCTGCACCACCCGTACGACAACGACACGCTCTACGGCGCGGCCAAGCTGTTCAATGAGGGCCTGCTGCGCAGCTTCCGGGCGATGTACGGCTTGGACTACGTGGCGCTGCGCTACTTCAACGTCTACGGCCCGCGGATGGACGTGCACGGTCTGTACACCGAGGTGCTGATCCGCTGGATGGAGCGGATCGGCAAGGGGGAACCCCCGTTGATCTTCGGCGACGGCTTGCAGACCATGGACTTCGTGTACACCGAGGACATCGCACGCGCCAACCTCCTTGCCGCGCAGACCGATACCGCCGGTGAGGTGTTCAACATCGCGTCCGGGAGCGAGACTTCGCTGCGTGGACTGGCCGAGCGGCTGTTGGCGGTGATGGGCGCGGAGGGGCTGGGTATCGAGTACGGCCCGGCCCGGGCGAGCGGTGGGGTGACCCGGCGGCTGGCCGACACCACCAAGGCCGCACGGGAGTTGGGCTTCACCGCGGAGGTGGACATCGACGAGGGGCTGCGCCGACTGGTGGCGTGGTGGCGGGACGCGGTCTGATCCGATCGGGGCACCGAGGGGGTTCGGTGGGTACCGGGTGCGGGGCGGACGCGGCTGGGACGGGCATGGGCGGGCGACCGGGCTGGGGGAAGGCACGATGAGCATGGAACGAATTCCGGTGATGCGGCCCTGGATGGGCGAGGAGGAGGCCGCCGCCGCGGCGGACGCGGTGCGCTCCGGGTGGGTGGCCCAGGGACCTCGGGTGGCCGCCTTCGAGCGGGCGTTCGCGGAGTATGTCGAGGTGCCCGCGGCGATTGCGGTGTCCTCGTGCACCACGGCGCTGCATTTGGCGTTGATCAACGCCGGGGTGGGGCCCGGTGACGAGGTCGTGGTGCCGTCGCTGTCCTTCGTGGCCACCGCCAACGCGGTGCGCTATGTGGGCGCGCGCCCGGTTTTCGCCGATGTCGAACTCGCCACCGGGAACCTGAGCCCGGAGACGATCGAGCCGGTGCTCACCGCCGCGACCCGCGCGGTGATCCTGGTCGACCAGGGCGGCATTCCGGCCGATCTGCACGGTGTCCGGGCGCTGGTGGACGCCCGCGGCATCGTGGTGGTGGAGGACGCGGCGTGCGCGGCGGGCTCGACGTACCGGGGTCGCCCGGTGGGCGCCGGGGCGATGTCCGCCACGTTCTCCTTCCACCCGCGCAAGCTGCTGACCACCGGCGAGGGCGGCATGCTCACGCTCGCGCGGGCGAGCGCGGCACCGCGGCTGCGCCGGTTGCGCGAGCACGGGATGAGTGTGAGCGCGGCCGACCGGGACGCGGCGGACCGCGCGGGCGGGGCGCCGGTGGTGGAGAGCTACGACGAACTCGGCTTCAACTACCGGATGACCGACATCCAGGCGGCGGTCGGCCTGGTGCAACTGGGCCGGCTGCCCGCGATGGTCGCTCGACGACGGGAACTGGCGGCCCGCTACCGCGAGTTGCTCGCCGGGGTAACCGGGCTGACGACGGCGGCCGATCCGGCCCACGGGCTGACCAACTATCAGGCGTTCTGGGTGCTGCTGCCCGAGGACTTCCCGATGTCGCGCGACGCCCTGCTCGGGGAGCTCGCCCGGGCCGGCATCTCGGCGCGGCGCGGGATCATGGCCGCGCACCTGGAACCGGCCTATGCGGACGTCGAACACGTGCCGCTGCCCGCCACCGAGCGGTTGACCCGAAACTCGCTGATCCTGCCGCTGTTCCACGATCTGACCGAGGCACAGCAGGACCGGGTGGTCGCCGCGGTGCGGGCGGCGGCCGGCGTCCGGGCGGCGGTCTAGTGTCCTTTCGCGATCTGCTGTTGGTCGGCGCCGGCGGGTTCGCCCGGGAGGTGGCCGCGGCGATCCCGGATTTTCGTGCTCCGCGCGGGAGTTCGGGCTGGCGGCTGCTCGGTTTCCTGGACGAGGATCCGACCCGATGGCACACCGAGGTGGACGGCTTCCCGGTGCTCGGCGGTGCCGACGCGGTGCACAAGTGGCCGGACGCGCTGGTGGTGGTGTGCGTCGGGAGTCCGACGAACTGGTGGAGTCGCTCGCGGGTGGTGGCCCGACTGGGCCTGCCGGACGCCCGCTGGGCCACGCTCGTGCACGTGAGCGCGGTGGTCCCGCGCACGTGCGAGATCGGGCCGGGCGCGGTGCTGATGGCACAGACCGTGCTGACCACCTCGGTCCGGGTGGGCGCACACGCGCACACCATGCCGCAGGTGGTGCTGACCCACGACGACGACGTGGGCGACTTCGCCACGCTGGCCGCGGGAGTGCGGTTGGCGGGCGCGGTGACGGTGGGCCGGGAGGCGTACCTGGGGGCCGGTGCGCTGGTGCGCGAGCGACGCACCATCGGTGCGCGGTCGCTGGTGGGGATGGGCTCGGTCGTGACGCGGGACGTGCCGCCGGCCGAGGTGTGGGCGGGGGTGCCGGCCCGCCGACTGCGGTCGGCGCCGACCCCCGCCGTTGTCGGGATACCACGAGGGGGAGACGCGGATGAGTGCTGACCTGGACCGGATTCCGTTGGTGGACCTGGCCGCCGCGCATGCCGAGGTGGCCGGCGAGGTCGAGGCCGGCATCGCCCGGGTGCTGGCCACGTGCGCGTTCGTGGGCGGCCCCGATGTCGCGGGCTTCGAGGCCGAGTACGCCGAGTTCACCGGCGTCGCGCACTGCGTCGGGGTGGCCAACGGCACGGACGCGGTGGAACTGGCGCTGCGGGTGCTGGAGGTGGGCGCGGGTGCGGGCGTGGTGATGCCCGCGAACACGTTCGTGGCGACCGCCGAGGCGGCCGTCCGGGCGGGCGCCCGGCCGGTGTTCGCGGACGTGGACGACGAGTTCCTGCTGCTGGATCCGCAGCGGGCCGCCGAGGCCCTGAACGGACCGGTCGAGGCCCGCGCCGTGGTGCCGGTACACCTGAACGGGCAACTGGCCCCGATGGGTGCGTTGCGGGCGCTGGCGCAGGCGCGCGGGGTGTTCCTGGTCGAGGACGCCGCGCAGTGCCAGGGCGCGACCCAGGACGGTGTCGCCCCCGGCGCGTGGGGACCGGACGCCATCGCGGCGACCAGCTTCTATCCGGGCAAGAACCTGGGCGCGTACGGCGACGGCGGCGCGGTGGTGACCGGCAACGAGGACTACGCGTCGGCGGTGCGCGAGATGCGCGACCACGGGTCGTCGCGCAAGTACGTGCACACGCGCTTGGGCTTCAACTCGCGCCTGGACACCATCCAGGCCGTGGTGTTGCGTGCCAAGCTGCGCCGACTCGCCGACTGGAACGTGCGGCGGCGGGCGGCGGCGGCCCGCTACGACGCGCTGCTCGCCGGCGTCGAGGGCGTGCGGGTGCCGGGCACCGCGCCGGGCAACGAGCACGTGTGGCACCTGTACGCGGTCCGGGTGCCCGAGCGGGACAAGGTGCTCGCGTTGCTGAACGAGGCGGGCGTCGGCGCCGGCGTGCACTATCCCGTGCCGGTGCACCTGCAACCCGCCTTCGCCGGACTGGGCTATGCACGTGGTGACTTCCCGGTGGCCGAGCGGGCCGCCGAGCAGATCCTGACGCTGCCGCTGTACCCGCAGCTGACCGCGTCGCAGCAGGAGCGCGTCGTGGAGGTGCTCGCGGGAGCGCTGAGCCGGCTGTGAACCCCGGGCCCGACGACGGACCGGCGTGCCTGCCCGCGCCCGGCACCATCCGCCATCTCGGCCACGCGGGCTTCGTGGTCGCCCACGCGGGCGTCTCGCTGCTGATCGACCCGTGGTTCCACCCCGCCTTCCTCGGCGCGTGGTTCCCGTTCCCGGACAATCGCGAGTTGTTGCCCGAGGTGCTCGCCGGCGGCTACGACCTGCTCTATCTCTCGCACCTGCACGAGGACCACTTCGACGAACGGGTGCTGGCGCGACTCGATCGCGGCATCACCGTGGTGTTGCCCAGGTACCGGTCCAAATCGCTGGTCAAGCGGATGAGCGCGCTGGGCTTCCATGAGCAGGTGGTGCTCGGCCATCGGGAGTCGTTCACGCCCGCGCCGGGGCTGACCCTGACCATGCTGCTGGACACCAGCCACAAGGAGGACAGCGGCCTGCTCGTCGATCTGGACGGCTACCGCTTCCTGGACCTCAACGACTGCAACACCCCGCTCGGCGAACTCCCGGGCGACATCGACCTGTTGTCCGCGCAGTTCTCCGGCGCGATGTGGTACCCGAACGCGTACGCGTATCCGGAGGAGACCCAGCGCAAGAAGACCGCCGAGGTGCGTTCGGACCTGTTCGACACGCTGGTGCGCAAGGTCCGACTGACCGGTGCGCGTGCCTACCTGCCGTCGGCCGGTCCGCCGGTGTTCCTGGATCCGGAACTCGCCCGATACAACGACCGGGACGAGACGATCTTCCCGCTGTGGGACGTGTTCGCCGACGACTTCGCCGCGGCCTGTCCACGGGTGCGGGTGATCGAGGCCGCGCCGGGCGACGACCTCGGCGCGCCCACCGGCCCGGTGGCGCACTGGCGCACCGAGGCGTACCTGAGCGCCTACCGGGACCGCCGCGAGGCCGAGTGGCGGGCCTACGCGGAGCGGGAGTTC
Source organism: Embleya sp. NPDC005575 (assembly GCF_040605455.1). Classification (NCBI taxonomy): domain Bacteria; kingdom Bacillati; phylum Actinomycetota; class Actinomycetes; order Kitasatosporales; family Streptomycetaceae; genus Embleya; species Embleya sp. NPDC005575. The sequence goes on from NZ_JBEXCV010000050.1 coordinate 50,749, forward strand.
GAGCCGGTCGCGCCGGCCGAACTGGACGCCTACCTGGCCCGGTTGCAGAGCTGGAACAAGCGCTTCCTGGGCGACTGGCGCAAGGACGTGCGGCTGACCTCGGACGGCGGATCCTGGTCGGTGCGGTTGGGTCGGATCGCGGGCGACATCGTGTTCGAGGAGGAACCGGTCGACCCCGCCTACACGATCGAGGTTCCGCAGCGGGTGTTGCGCGCGATCGTGGACGGGGCGGTGGGATGGGAGGAGGCGCTGCTGTCCATGCGCCTGGGCCTGGCCCGTGATCCGGACGTGTTCGACCTGACCCTGATGAGCCTGCTGCGCTACGGCGAGCACCCGGCACAGACCATGCAGATGGTCCGCGAACGCGAATCGGCCGCGCACGGCGAGTCGATCGAGCGGTGCGGGGTGCGGATGCAGCGGTTTTGCCCGCACGCAGGCGAGGACCTGTCGCACGCGGACGTCGCGACCGGCGTGCTGGAGTGTCCGCGCCATCACTGGAAGTGGCGCCTGGACACCGGCGAGTGCGTAGCGGGCGGCACCGTGCCGCTGCGGGTCGAGCCGGCCGCCGGCCCCGATGCTTCGGATCGGTGACGGTCGCCGTCGACCGCTCGAGACACAGGTGTGAGCCCGAGGTGGTTGACATAACGTCCTGCGCCGTATCGGCAGCGGCCCTGCTCGTCTTGTGCACCGTCATGCCTGCGAGTGAGCCCACACCACCCATTCGCCCTATTTATCAGAAAAGATAATTGATTGCGATACTGCATCCTTTTCATATCGTTAACGACGCGTTAGGCATTCAAAAGGAGAACGTTTTTCTTCGAAACGTCCGGGTTCCGTCACGAGCGTGTCATGGCGTGTCGAGTGTCGGCCGGACGGCGGCTGCAAGTGCTGCTGTGTGGCCATCCGAGTCATTCGTGTTCCTTACCGGAACGGGAGTGGCGCCCGTGATGTCTGGAGGTTGTCGATGAGCACCTGGGGATGGGTCTGCCAGGAGAACGGTTGTCCCTCGAAGACCGACGGCGCCCGCCAGCGGTACCGGTCGAAGGACGCGGCGCAGGTGGCGGCCAAGGCACACACCAAGGCCACCGGGCACAAGACGAGGATCATCGAGTACACGTAGCCGGCGGGTCACAGCCACACGAGACGAATAGGCACGAGTAGGCACGAGCAGGCACCGAAGGGCACGAGCGGGCACGGGTCAAAGCCGCGCCCGGTGATCGGCTTTCACGACCACCGGGCGCCCGGCAGGGCGGGAACGGCCCTACAACACCTCGATGTTGGGGCCCGCGCCGAGCACCCGCCGGCAGTCGAGCACGTAGTCGGCGGCACGCAGCAGGTCCAGATCGACGTCGTCGTGATCCACGAGCAGCACCACCGCGTCCGCGGCGGCCACCGCCTCCGCGGTCAACTCCACCCGCCGCAACCGGGCGTCCACGACCTGGGCGAGGTCCACGTGCGGGTCGGCGGCCGTGACCTCCGCACCCAGGTTCAGCAACAACCGGGCCACGTGCGTGGACGGCGACTCCCGGGCGTCGCCGGTGTTCTTCTTGTACGCGAGTCCCACCAGCAACACCCGGGAGCCGTTGACCGATCGCCGCCGGGTGTTGAACGCGGCGGTGAGCCGGCGGATCACGTAGTCCGGCATGTGGTTGTTGACGTCGTTGGCCAACTCCACGAAACGAAAGCTCTGGCCGAGCGCACGCTGCACCCGCCAGGACAGGTACGACGGGTCGATCGGCAGGCAGTGCCCGCCGACACCCGGCCCCGGGGTGAAGCGCAGGAAGCCGAACGGCTTGGTCGAGCACGCGTCGATCGCCTCCCACACGTCGATGCCCAGGTCGTGGGCGAACATCGCGACCTCGTTGACGAGCGCGATGTTCACGTGCCGGAAGGTGTTCTCGATCAACTTGACCAACTCGGCCTCCTTCGGCGAGGAGACCGGCACGACGCGGTCGATCAGCGAACCGTAGAAGTCCTCCACGACCGCCAGCGATGCGGCATCCACCCCGGAGACCACCTTCGGCGTGTTGACCAGGTTCCAGGTCGGGTTGCCCGGGTCGATCCGCTCCGGGCTGTAGCCCAGGTGGAAGTCGCGACCCACGGTCAGGCCCGAGCCCTCCGCCAGAATCGGGCCGACCAATTCCTCGGTGGTGCCCGGATAGGTGGTCGATTCGAGCACCACGCAGGCGCCGGGCCGCAGATAGCGGGCCAGCGTGCGTGCGCACTCCTCGATGTAGCTCAGGTCCGGGACGCCCTCGCGCAGCGGCGTGGGCACGGTGATCACCGCGATGTCGTAGCCGCCCAGATCGCGCGGCTCGGCGGTGGCGCGGTAGTTGCCCGCGTCCAGGATCGCCCGCAGGTGCGCGGACGGGATGTCCTCGACGTAGGACTCGCCCGCCGCCAGCCGCTTGACTCGTGCCTCGTCGACGTCGTAGCCGACCACCTCGTGCCCCACCTGGGCGGCCCGAACCGCCAGCGGCAGCCCCACATATCCCTGACCGGCGATGACAACACGCATCCGAGAATCCCCCTCCACGCGCAACCGCCCACCCCCGAGCGGCTGGTGATGCAACGTCAGGGGCGGCCGGGCACGTGATCGGCACGTGGCTTGGCCACCACCCACGACGACACGAGCCCGGCCACCCGCTCGCCGCGCACCACCGCCCCGGGAAAGCGCGAGACCAACTCGCCGCGCCGGGCCGGGAAAACCCGGGGCGGCGATCCGCCGATCCGCGACCGCAGGTGACCGGGCATCAGATGCAGCGCGGGCAACGAGGTCTGCGGATCGAGCGGGTGCTCCCGGGCGGCGGCGCGCAGCCAGTAGCGCTCCGCCGAGGCGTGCACGACATCGGCCAGCCGGGCCCGGGCGGTCGACCCGGCCAGCCGATCGAGCAGCCCATCGCACACCACCAAGTCGCAACTCCCGGACCAATCCAGCGGATCGACTGCCTCATGGACCAGCCACGAGGCCAACTCGGCGGATTTGTCCGCAGTCTCGACCACGCGCACGTGCGCGGGCCGCACCGGGGCGTGCCACCAGAACTCGGCCGAGCCGCCCAGGTCCACCACCCGAAGCCGCTCGATGTCCGGGAACGCCTCGCGAAACCACAACCATCGTCGCGCCCGCGCCCCGGCTTCCACCTGCGTGCGCGCGGCCCCCGCGCCCCCCCCCCCCCGATCGGAAGTTCACACCCCTGTACAACCCACAACAAAATAAA
>NZ_JBEXCV010000051.1:0-53637 GCF_040605455.1 Embleya sp. NPDC005575
GCCGGTGTCGGCACGGTCGGCCGCTCGGTCTCGGCTTCGGCGAGCGCTTCGGCTTCTTTGATGATCGGCGTCAGCGCACCGCTGAACAACCCGCCGCACGCCGGCGGATGATGCGGTCGAGCCCGGACCCGACACCCCGCATAAACGGTGTCGAATCGACGCCCGAAGAGCGTTTCCGAATCGCCCCGACGACTCGTTCGAATTAATTGCCCCGGGACGATACGGCGCCCGCCGAAACATTGCCACGCGGAATGTTCTCGATGCAGAAGATGCCAACGAAATCGGTTAACCGGGATTCACCCGACGACTCCGTCGGGTTGCCGAAGACTCCCCTGTGAAGGGGCGCGGCCTGTCCACACCTGCTCGGCATCTTGGCAGGGTAGGAGCTTGATCGCGCTTTCCACAGGAGATTTTCAGCCGGTACGGATGGCCGGTAATCGTTCTTGTTCGGCCGCCTATTCACCGCTTAGCGTCCTCCCCGAGATCAAACAGATCTCCTGGATTCGCAGCGCTCACCAAAGCGCTGCGACCGATATCGCGGGAGTTGTCATGAACGACAAGATTCTGCTCGAAGAAGCCACCGAGACGCGCGACTTCGCGGACCTGGACCTCGATGTCCGCATCGCGGACGGCGAACTCGGCGCTGCCGACTTCGGCTCGTCCAACCCCGTCACCGTCTCGCCGAACACCTGGGGCGTGCAGTCCCGCTGCTGGGTCTGCTGCTGGTAGTGGTTTCCGGGGGCGGGCGGGTCTGCCCGCCCCCGGGTTTCGGCTCCCGGCGAGAGCCGGGCACACGGGTATGGGGTCGGTGCGAGACACGGTGCGACACTCCGAGCGGAATCCTGGGCGCGGCGACGGTCCCAACGAGAGACGAGACGGCGCGCAAGACGACGACTACGAACCGGCCGGCCCGATCCTCGTGCGGATGGCGAGCCTGCCGCGCGCCGGGCTCGACGCCGGCCCGGACCGCGCCGGCCCGGTCCCGGACACGGCCGACGGGGACACCCCCGCGGGGTTGCGGCGGATCACCGCCGACCCGCTGCTCCGCGAGGCCGTCCGGGTCGCCAGCGGCAGCCTGTCCGCGGCCCTGGACCGACTCGACGCGGGCGTCGACCTCGGCCCGAAACGGCTCACCGGCACCGCCCTGTCGGTGACTCGGTACGCGCTGCGAATGGCCGGCCGGCCGACCCCGTTCGGCCTGTTCGCGGGTGTGGCAACCGCCCGGCTGGGACCGGCCGCGCGCGTGTCCGTGCACGGCCCCGGCACCAAGGCCGTACACCTGGACGGCGGTCGACTGCACGAGCGCGTCCGGGCCTGGCTCGCCGCACCCGAGGTCCGCCGCCGCGTCGACGTGGTGCTCAACGACCTGTGCCGGATCCGGGACGGCCGACTGGTCCTGTCCGGCCCCGAGCAGGAGATCTCGGTGCGGCACAGCGCCCTGGTCGCGCACGTCTGCTCGGCTGCGACCCACCCCGTGCCGTACGAGAACGTGCTCGATCGCGCCGGCGAGGCGTTCCCCGAGGCGCCCCGCGATCGGCTCGACGCCCTGGTGGCGCAACTGCTCCGGCACGGCTTCCTGCTCAGTTCGATCACCCCGCAGCGGCTGGACGATGCGCTGCTCGATCGGATCGACACCGCCATCGAGGAACTACCCGGGGCTTCCGATGAGTTCCGCGCGACCAGAGCCGCCGTGCGCGAGTACGAGAAGGCCCGACCCGGCGAGGGCGCCGACTCCTGGCACCGGTTGATGGGCCTGATCGACCCTCGCGCCGACGCCGCCCATCCACCGGTCCAGGTGGATCTGCGGATGGATGCCGACATCACCCTGCCGCCGGCCGTGGGCGAGGAGGTGAGCGCCTACGCCGGCGCGATGTGGGCCCTGTCGGACGCGTGGGTCACTCATGCGCACATCCGCGACTACCGGGACCGGTTCATCGAGCGGTACGGCACCACGGGGGCCGTACCGCTGGCCGAACTCGTCGACCCGCACCGGGGTCTGGGCTTCCCCGCCGGATACGGCGAACGCCTGGCTGCGGGCGAGCAACCCGCGACCGGCTACCAGCCCGGTCGCGAGCGGCGCGCACTGACCGCGGAGCTCGTCCAGGATGCGCTCCTGCGCGACGATCGCGAACTGCGGCTCGGCCCGGAGCTGATCGACCGGCTGGCCGACACCGCCCAGCCCGAGGGCGGCGAGCCCGCCGAGCCGCCGAACTCGCTGGAGCTGTGCTTCCAACTCCTGGCCGACGATGCCGGCGCCCTCGATCAGGGCCGCTTCCGCCTGGTCGGCACCCCGCACGCCGGCTCCTGGTTGGCCGGCGCGATGGCCGGCCGGTTCGCCGAACTCACGAACGGTACCGAGGAGTTGGCCAAGCTCGTCGCCGCCTCGGCGGACCCCGACGCGGTGGCCGCCCAGGTCACCTTCGCACCGCACGCCGCCCGCGCGTTGAACATGGCCCAGGTGCCCCGGCTCCTGCCGTACGAGATCCCGGTCGGGGTGTACACCGACCGCCGCGATCCACACTGCCTGGACTGGCGTGAACTGCTCGTGGGGGTCGGTCCGGCCGGCCTGAACCTGACGCTGCCCGGGACCGGGCAGCGAGTGATGCCCATCGTCCCGCACATGGTGGCCCTCGATCGCGAGGCGCCCAAGGTGGTCCGGCTGATGGTGGACATCGTCTTCGGCCGGGCCCGCACCTGGACCGGCTGGGACTGGGCCGGATTGGAGGTCCTGCCGCAACTGCCGAGGGTGACCTTCGGTCGGGTGGTCGCCGCGCCCCGGCGCTGGGCCCCGGACCACGCGATGCGCGTCGCGGCCGAGAAGCCGCGTGAGTTCGACCGCGCGCTGCGCGAATGGAGCGATCGCTTCGACGTACCGGACCGGGTGCAACTGGTGCACTGGGACCGCGCGTACGGCCTCGACCTGGACGTCCCGTGGCACCGCACGCTGCTGCGCCACGAGGTGCGCAAGGGCCGGGTCGCCCTGTTCGAGGACCTGACCGACCACGGTCGCGGCTTCGGCTGGGCCGCCGGGTACGGCACCGAGCTGGTGGTCCCGCTGACCCGGCGACCCAAGACCCGGATCACCCCCGCCCCCACGCCGGCAGCGCCCGCACGCGCCGTCGAACCCACCCCGGCCACATTTCATCTGCCGGGCGAGGAATGGCTGTTCGCAAAGTTGTACGCGACGCCCGACACGCACGACGAACTGCTCCGGGTCCGCCTGCCGGCGCTGCTCACCGACATCGGCGAACACGTCGACCGCTGGTTCTTCATGCGATACCTGGACCCCGAGCCGCACATCCGGATCCGCTTCCATGGCGATCCGGAGCCGCTGCGCGAACGGGTGCTGCCCGAACTGGCCCGGCATGTGCGGGCGCTGCGCGAGGCCGGAGCGATCCGCACGATGGCGCTCGACGTGTACGAGCCCGAGACCCGGCGGTACGGCGGACCGGACGCGCTTTCGGCCGTGGAGAGCCTGTTCTGCGTGGACAGCAGATCGGCAATCGCCCAACTGGGCCTGCGGGCGCGCGGTGGGCTCGCCGTGCCGGACGAGGTGCTGATCGCGGTCAACCACGCGCTGCTCCTGGAGAGTCTGGGCGAGTGGGACTGGTGTTCCTGGGTCGAGTACGCGTTCGCCAAGGGGCCGACACAGACCGGCTTCCGTCGGCACCGCGCGCTGGTGCGGGAGCTGATCCGCCCGGGGCACACGGCGGCGGCGGTCGGCGAGCGACTGGGGGTGCCGGCCCTGGCCGAACTGTGGTCCCGGTCGCCGCAAGCACGTGCCTACGGCGCGATCGTGCTGTCCGACGGGGGCCGCCGACCGGCCGGCGCGGCACACGAGAACGCCGTACTCGGGCTGTTGCACATGCAACACAACCGGCTGCTCGGCATCGACCGGGCGAGCGAACAGCGCGGCTACGACATCCTGCGCGGCATCGCGAGCGACCATCTGGGCCGGCTGGCGCACGCACCGCAACCGCAGACCCGCGACGAGGACGAGGGCGGCCGACATGGTTGAGTCGACGATCGACACCGTCGTGCCCCGGCATGCCGACCGGGCGCGCGCGACGGTGACCCGCGTACTGGACCGGCTCGCCGACCCGGAGGCCGTCGCCGCCGACACCAACGCCGCGGCGGCCGAGTCCTGGTCCGGCGAGGGCACTCCGCCGTGGGCGGAACTGTCTCTGTCCAGCGGCTTCCCGGGAGTCTCCCTGGCGTTCAGCGGCACCACGTCGCGCGGCCCGGAGCACACCGCCCGCGCGCACGCCTACCTGGCCCGGGCAATGGCGGTACTGGCCCGCGAACGTTTTCCGGCCGGCGGCGTCTTCGACGGGCCCGGCTCGGTCGCGGTCGCCACGCTGGTCGCGCACCATGCCACCGGCGGGTACGTGTCCGCCCTGGCCCGGCTGGACGACCATCAGCGCCGGGTGGTCCACGCCGCCCTGCCGCGTCCGCGCACCAACATGCCACTCGCCACGAACGCCGAGTTCGAGACGGTCCGCGGGCTGAGCGGGATCGGCCGTTACCTGCTGGCGCGCGTCACAGCCGGCGGCGAGGCCGGCGCCGCCGAGTTGCGGATGGTGTTGTCGTACCTGGTCGGGCTTGCCGACGGCGAGATCACCCATCGCGGACGCAAGGTGCCGCGCTGGTGGACCCTGGCCGCACCCAAGCTCGGCCAGGAGGCCGAACTGCCGGACGGCCACCTCAACCTGGGCCTGTCGCACGGCGTGGCCGGACCGCTCGCGCTGCTCTCGCTGTCCTGGCGCGCGGGAGTACAGGTGCCGGGACACGGGGGGGCGATCGAGCGCCTGGTGGCACTGCTCACCGAGTGCGCCGTCCCCGCCGGCGACGCGTTGTGGTGGCCGCCCTTTCGCACTTTGCACGAGTGGGTGGCCGACCCGGATCCGGACGCCAAGGCACCGCGCCCGTCCTGGTGTTACGGCGTCCCCGGCGTGTCCCGGGCGATCCAGTTGGCCGCGCTGGCGCTCGATCGGCCGGACTGGCACGACCTCACCCGGCGTTCGCTGACCGGCCTGCTGGACACTCCGATCGCGGACTGGGGCATCGACGACCCGGCACTGTGCCACGGCTGGGGCGGGATGCTGCACCTGCTCGGCCTCCTGGCCGAACACCTCGACGACGCCCGACTACCCTGCGTTCGCGACGAGTTGGCTGCGCTGATCCTGGCCCAGTACCACGACGAGTACCGCTTCGGCTTCCGCACGACGATGACCGACGTCCCCCAGGGCGCGGACGTCCCGGCATTCCTGGAGGGCGCGGCGGGTGTCGCGCTCGCCCTGGACGCGTACGCCGAGGGTCGCGCAACGGCGGGCTGGGATCAGGCGCTCCTGGTGGTGTGATCCCGGCTTCCCGGGCGGCGGGGGTCAAAATTCGGCCGGTTCCGAGTACGTTTCCCTGCCATGGACTCTTCCAGCGGCATACCGGCCGCCTCCCCCCGATCCGGGGAACGAACCCGATCCGGCAGCAGGTTGCGCTACATCGGCCGGCCCGGACGCGGGCTCCTGGTCGTGGTGTTCGCACTCCTGGCCGCCCTCGTCCCCTCGACCGCCTCCGGCACTGCCACCGCGGCACCCCTCACCGCCGCGGCGCAACGTTGGGGCAACGACCGGCTCGACCAGGTCACTTCGCTGACAACGCACAACTCGTTCACCAACTACGAGGACTCGCGCTGGTCCTCGGTCAACCAGTCCGAGTCGGTGCGCGGGCAGTTGGACCGGGGCGTCCGCGGGCTGATGCTCGACACGCACTGGTACGAGCACAGCACCGGTCTGTGCATCATCAGTTTCGGCAGCGACTGCTACCCGAGCGACGTGTACCTGTGTCACGGGGACTGCAAGGCGTTCGCGGGGGTGACCTACGCGCTGCCCCGGCAGAGCTTCACCGGGACGATGCAGACCGTGGTCGACTTCCTCAACGCGAATCCGCTGGAGGTGGTGACCGTGTTCCTGGAGGACTACGTCGACACCGACCAGCTCCGTCGGTCCCTGGAGCGGGTACGCGGGCTGTCCGATCTGCTGTACCGGCCGGACACCGCCGGCGTACGGGACAACGGCTGGCCCAAGGTGGCGGACATGGTCACCGCGAACAAGCGCCTGCTGCTGTTCTCCGACAAGCCCGGCAAGGAGGGCCTGGGCGTGATGTACGACAGGGACTGGACCGTGCAGAACTACTGGAGCCTGGGTGACCTGGGCAACGATCTGGCCTGCACCAGCCGGTGGTCCGACATCCCGCTGAACCGGACCGAACCCGGCTTTCGCCGATTGTTCGCGATGAGCCACTTCCGCAATGTGCCGACGATCGGGACAGCCGCCCTGGACAACGGGACCAAGCTCCGCAATCGCATCGCGCAGCAGTGCGGGCCGGCGGCGGGGCGGAACCCGAACTTCGTCGCGGTGGACTTCCATCGACAATCCGACGGGAGCGGACACAGCCCGGCATCGATCGTCGCCGAGTTGAACGGGGGCTGAGCGGCGCGGGGCGGGGCCGGGCGCAGGGGCCCGGCGGGAGCAGGTCCGGGGCCAGGACGGGCCTGGGGCCGGAGCGGGTCCGGGGCGGGGGCAGGACGGGCCTGGGTGGGGCGGCCGGGCTGAGGTCCGGGGCACAGGGCGGGGGCCCAGGACACGGATGGGCCCGGACCACACTGGACCCGGTCGGCGGCGGCATGATCCGGCGGATGCCGATGGACGGCGGCGCGATCGGCGGCACAACGTATGTCCCGGTCGATCGGCCGTCGGAACGCTCCCGGCAACCAGTGGCACAGCGCGTATGCCGATCCGTCCGCCGTCGGAACGCTCCGCCGGGACCCTCGGGGCGTTCCGACCCGGTACCCCGGTCGGACCGCCCGTCACGGGCGGTCCGACCATCGCATCCGACCGGGTGGTCCTCAGGCGCGCTTGGCGGTGCGAGCGCTCGTGCGCTTGGTGGCCGTCTTGCGACCGGGCGTGCTGCGCGCGGTGGGCGTCGTGGCGGCCTTCTTGGCAGTGGTCTTCTTGGCCGGGGTCGCCTTCGCGGCGGTCTTCTTGGCGGTGGTCTTCTTGGCCGCCGTCGACTTGGCGGTGGTCTTCTTCGCCGCGGTGGTCTTCGTGGCGGCCTTCTTCGCCGTGGCCTTGCGGGCCGGAGCAGCGGTCTTCGCCGCCGTGGTGGCCCGGGTGGTCGCCTTCTTCGCGGTGGCCTTCTTGGCAGTGGCCTTCTTCGCGGTCGCCTTCTTCGCCGCGGCCTTCTTGCCGGCGACGGTGGTACCGCCGGTCACCGTGCCCGGCGAAGCCTTCTTGATCGCGGTCTCGCCACGAGTCAGCTTCTTGGTACCGCCGGTGAGGTCCTTGAAGCCCTGGCCCGGGCGGAAGCGGGGCACCGAGGTCTTCTTGACCCGAACCCGTTCGCCCGTCTGGGGGTTACGAGCGTACCGAGCGGCGCGCTCGACCTTCTCGAACGAGCCGAAGCCGGTGACCGAAACCCGGTCCCCGGCGACGACCGAGCGGATGATGGTGTCCAGGACCGCGTCGACCGCTTCCTCGGCCGCAGCCCGACCGCCGAGCTTGTCGGCAATGGCTTCGACGAGTTGTGCCTTGTTCATGAGATGCCTTTCGTGGTGCGGGGGTACCGATCGCTTGCGATCGGCCGGACCATCCGACCGATCGGGTCGAACGCCGTTGCGCCAGTACCCATTTCCATGACTGTAACTCTCCGTCACACGGGGGGCATTTCGAACCGCACGAAAGACGCGCCCGAAACACCCCCATGGATCAACGACGGGGACCCATGCGGGGATCCGCGAAACACGCGGCAAATCCTCCTGCCCGGTCCCGATGTTGACCCGCCGAGGGGCAGTTTCCCCTTGTGGCGCAAGGCCCGAGGCGCCTCGGACAGGCTGCCTCCGCGGCCCCACCACGGCCTGCACAGGTGCGGTAATCGGGAAATACTCGCCGACCCGAGCTTCCGCCGAACGGATTTCGCACATCCGGCGTGGCAACGTCCGTCCGTGGACGTGATCCGCACCCCGAGCCGCCGGCAACTCACCGAAACCGAACCACAATCGATCGGCCGCCCACCACTGAGAGCGACCCCGGCCGACGAGACGCGGCCCGCCCCCACCCGACAGCGGATTCACCCCTCGCCCCCCGACACCACAAGGCCACCACAGGGCCGTTGACCTGCACAAATACCCACGAATACATACCAAGCGGGCAGTATGTCGAGGAGCGCCTACCCAGCGAACGAGGCCGACCGACTCCAAACGCCCGAACCGGGTCCGGCGCAGCCCCGGCCGCAGCAAATCCGCCCGCCACCAGGCCGACCCGAGCCCGAAGGCCCATGCGTACGAAACCCGACCGCCGAACGGCCCGATCCGAGTCCGAAAACACGCCCATCGAACCGCCAAAGCCGGCCCCGGAGGCCACCCAAGGCGGATCGGGCTCCAAAAAGCGGATTCCGCGTCCCCCTGCACCCGATCCGACCGGGCCCACGGGGCCCTTCGGCGGTCCGGCCCAGGCAACCCCCGAGCCCGGCCGATCCGAACCGGATCCGCCCCGCGCCCAGCCGGATCCTCCGCACGCACAAGGAAATCGCCACCGATCCGGGCAATTCTGCGCCTTCGCGCCAGGCCAAGGCCCGCGGGCCCTCAGGACACGAGCACGCTCCGGATCAGCGCAGGTCGTCGAGCGCGTCGAGACACACCACACCGAACCCGGCCACGCCGACCGACCAAAGATGCAACCCACAACGACCCCAGGCACATCAGCCCCACCCGCCACCGGCCTCGACACCGACACAAGCCCCGCCACACCGACCCCGAGTGGCTTTCGGTGACCCGAAACGGGGTCGAGCCCGACGCGGGACTCACCCCCCGAAACAGGGCCCATGACACCCCCGCACCCGCCACAACCCACGACGGGCGGCGGGAAGACGGACATGACACCGGGCTCGGCCCCCAAACAGGGCCCGTGACACCCGCACTCGTCACAATCCGCCATGGGCAACCAAGGACGGACCGCAGCGGACTCGCCCCGAACCTCGGCCCGTGACACCCCCACCCGCCGCAACCACGACGAACCGCAGAAGGGCGGGCTCACCAGCGGGCTCACCAGCGCAATCCACTCCAAATCCGGTGCGCCGAACCGATCGAGGGCGGAATCGGCGCCGGGACAAGGCAGGTACGGCAAAACCGGATCGGACTCCGCAGCCGGGTAAGGCTTGTCGAGCGGGCCCGGCCCGATTCCACGTCGTGGCAAGGCAGGTCGGGATTCGGTAGCCACCCCTGCCCACCACCCGGCACATCAGCGCCCCCGCCTCCGTGTGCCCGATCCGCCCCACCACAACCTGCCGTTCGGCAAATCCCAACGCGGCCCACCCACCACACCCCGCACCCATACCGTCCGTTCGTTCGGCGCACCTCGCCCGCCCCGCCCCGCCCGTGCCCACACCGCACCCCCGCCTCACGACCGGGACAAGGCCGACCAGCCCCGTTCCGCGCCGCACCCCCGCTCCACCCCCGGAACAAGCCCGACCCGCCACGCGCCCGCGCCGCACCCCTGCCCCGCAACCGACCCACTCCCGCCGCACGCCCGCCCCACAACCGCAACAAGCCCGACCCGACCCGTGCCCACACCCCACCCCCGCCCCCGCCCCCGCCCCCACAACCGCAACGGGTCCGTCCTCTCCGCGTCGGCTGCACGTCCGCCACGCGACCAAAGTGGAATCGGCGTGGGCGTAGTCGCGGTGCACGTCCGCTCCGCAGACGGTCGCGGGCCGCGCGCGTTCCACAGCCGGGTGCCGATGCGCCACGCGCCCGTTGCCGAGCCGTTCGCCCCGAGCTTGGATCAGCCTTGCGCTCGGCCCCCGGTCGGCCGTCCGTCGGCGGCCAGGGACAGCTGCTGATCCGGTCCGGGAGCGGCGACGCGACCCGCCCCGAGCGAATTCCCGATGGGATCCCGCTTTGCGCGTGCCCCGAGCCGGCCGGGACGGACGCGCGGCGCACAAGCATCCCGGGCACGCAGCGAACGACCCGCCGCCGGCCACGAAGTAAACAAACACCACCACGACACCCACCGGCCGCGTAGCGGACGAGCACCCCGGTGCACAGCGAACGGACCACCCCGGCCACGAAGTGGACGAGCACCACCAACACGACACACGCCGCACACGCTCGGCCACGGAGCCGCCCACCCCGCCGCGCACACCCCGCCGACCACCCCGCGATCTCGGATCAGCGGAGCGCACGTGTACCAAACACGACACAGGCTGCGCACCCGGCCCCGGAGCGAGAGGCGGGGTCGGGTGGTCGGGGCGGGGTGTGCCGCGCTCGGCGTCCGCCATCGCGACCTGTACCCGGGCGAGGCGATGATCGGCAGCCGGATCTCCAGGCTCCCCAGGGCCGCGTATTTCGGCAAGTTGTTGGGCGACCTGTTCGTGGCTGCCCACCAGGGCGGTGCCGGCGCCCTCCCGGACCAGGCCGATGCCCGCCCACAGGCTGGGCGCGATCTCCAGGTCTCGGGCGTCGCCGCCGTGCAGCGCGGCCATCCGGGCCCGGCCGACCGACTCCATCGCGGCGAACCGCGCCTGGGCGGCCGCGATCCGGGCCGCGTCCATGCCGTCGAGTAGACGGTGTGCCTCGGCCCAGGCGGCCTCCGCCCTGTCCCGGGCAATCACGTGCACTCGCGGGCCGAATCCCGGTTCGCGCCCCTGTGCCCGGGCCTTCGCCCGGACCCGCGCCACGCGCTCGGCAACGGCCGGGCCCGGTTCGCCCACAGCAGGTATACGTCGGCAAAGCGCGCCGCCACGTCCTTGGCTGCGGGTGACGCGCCGCCGAAGTAGATCGGCGGGTCGGCGCTCACACTTGAGCCGACGGTGGTCGGACCGTCCTCGACCCGGTAGTGGGTGCCGTCGAAGCCGTACGGCTCGCCGGCCCACGATCGGCGCAGCACGGCCAGGAATTCGCCGGTGCGGACGTAGCGGTCCGCGTGAGTGAGGAAGTCGCCGTAGGCGCGCTGCTCCTGCGAGTCGCCACCGGTGACGATGTTCACGGCGAGCCGACCACCGGAGAACTGGGCGAACGTGCGGGCCTGTTGCGCGGCCGGGTGGGCAACACGAAGCCCGGCCGGAAGGCGACGAGGAAGCGCAGCGTGCTGGTTCGCTCGATCAGCGCCGAGCAAACGATCCACGGATCGGGGCAACCGGCGCCGACCGGGGTCAAAACCGTCTCGAAGCCCACCTGTTCGGCCGCCGCGGCGACCTGCGCGAGGTAGCCGAACGTGGCCGACCGGGGTGCGCGAGCGCGCCGATCGGGAACGGCGCAGAGAACCCGGACGGACTGCTGTCGCCACGCGCTGTGGATCGACGTGAAGTCGTGCGACGAGGCGAACCGGATTCAGCGGCCGAGCTACCTGAGCCGGCCGCCGGGCGACATGGACTCCGCCCCGGACGTCTCGCCTCTCTCGCCGACCCGGAATCAGGACACCCCTGCTCCCACCCCCGGCTTCGGTTCGACACTCGCGTCGCTTGCGGGGTTCGGGGCATGTGTGCGGCATGGTGGGAGCAGGCTCGACCGGCGCCGGCTGTCGTCGGATCCGATCCGAGTCGTGTAGTCCGTTCCCCGTCGGTTGGGAGTGCCGCGTGAGTGGGAGTACCGGGATGGATGTGGGCTTCGTCGGTCTGGGCGCCATGGGCCGTGGCATGGCGGCGAATCTGCTTCGGGCGGGTCACTCGGTGCGGGCCTGGAATCGCTCGCCGGGACCGGTGGACGAACTCGTCGCCGAGGGCGCGGTGGCCGCGGCCGATCTGGCCGACGTGTTCGCGGCCGACGTCGTGGTTTCCATGCTTGCGGACGACTCGGTGGTCGAATCGCTGTTGTTCGCACCGGAGTTGTTGGCCGGGGCGACGGCCTCGGTGCACGTGAACATGGCCACCGTCTCGGTCGCGTTGGCGCGCCGCGCGGTCGAGGTGTACGCGGCGCACGGGATCGGCTACGTCGCGGCGCCGGTGTTGGGTCGAGCCGAGGTCGCCGCCGGCGGTGGGCTGAACGTGCTCGCGGCCGGCGATCCTGTGCTGCTCGATCGGGTCCAGCCGCTGTTCGATGCGATGGGCCGGCAGACGTGGCGGGTGGGCGACGAGCCGGATCGGGCCAACACCACCAAGATCGCGTGCAACTATCTGATCGCGTGCGCCCTGGAGTCGATGGCCGAGGCGTGCACCCTCGCGGAGGCGGGCGGGATCGAGCCGAGCGCGCTGATCGACATCCTGACCCACACCATCCTGCCCGGGCCGATCTACTCGGGCTACGGCGCGATGATCGCCGAGCGCCGGTACGAGCCGGCCGGGTTCCGGCTCGTACTGGGCCGCAAGGACGTCGAGTTGGCGCTGGCCACGGGCGCGGCCCACCACGTGCCGATGGCGTTCGGCGGCGTACTGCGGGATGCCTTCATCGATGCCGTCGCGCACGGTGACGGCGAGCGCGACTGGTCCGCCGTGGCCGAATCCACCCGGCGGCGGGCCGGTTCGGCCTGATCGAACTCGGCCGGCCCGGGGCGGCTACGCCTCTTCGGGCCGCTGTCCCGGCCAGTCCAGCTTCAGCCGTTGCAGCTTCGGCAGTTGGGCGACCACGAGGTCGTAGGAGTCCTCGATCAGGTCCCGCACCATCGTCTCCGGCAGCGAGCCGTCCAGGGTCACGGTGTTCCAGTGCCGCTTGTTCAGGTGGTAGCCGGGGACGATCGCCGGGTGTTCGGCGCGCAGTCGGATCGCGAGTTCCGGGTCGCACTTCAGGCTCACGTGCAACGGCGGCGGATCGGTCAGCACCGAGAACGCGAAGATCTTCCCGCCCACCTTGAACGTCGACAGGTCGGGATTCCGCCCGAACGGAAACTCCTCCTCGGCCCCCTTGAACTCGAGACACATGCCCCGAAGCCGCTCGGCTCCCATCCCCGCCAACTCCTGTGCATCGCCCATCCCGCCAGTATGCCCACACCACAAGGCCCACCCGCACAGGGCAGCCCACACGACGCGAAGCAGACGAACCCACGCCCCCGCGCCCACAGCCCGCGCCTCCGCCCGAGCCGCGCAACTCACCGCCTCCACCCCGCGCTCCCGGCCTCGACGCCAACCCACGCCCCACACAGCCCGTGTCCCACGGTCCGCAACTCACCGCCTCACCGCCTACGCCCAGCCCCAGCCACCGGCCCCGGAGCCCCCACAACACGCGCCCCGCAACCCACCGCCTCGCACCCAGCCCCCAGTCCGCCTCCACCCCCACCCCCACCACATCTCGACGCCTCGACGGCTCGACGCCCGAGTCGCCGGCACTAGAGTGCGATCGCGACGGACCCGCCATGGTCCACTCACCGACAAGGAGGGCCATGACGAACCCGCTGATTGCCGCCGTGAGCGGGCACGAGCCGCAGATCGACCCCACCGCCTTCGTCGCCGCGAACGCGACGGTGGTCGGCGCCGTCACCCTCGCCGCCGGGGCGAGCGTCTGGTACGGCGCGGTGCTGCGCGGCGACGCCGAATCCATCGCGGTGGGTCCGGACACCAACATCCAGGACAACTGCACCGTGCACAGCGACCCGGACTTCCCGACCGTGATCGGCGCGCGGGTGTCCGTCGGCCACAACGCGGTGCTGCACGGCTGCACGATCGAGGACGACGTCCTGGTCGGCATGAACTCAACGGTTCTCAACGGCGCCCACGTCGGTCCGGGCGCGCTGATCGCCGCCGGGGCCGTGGTGCCCCAGGGCATGCGCGTACCGCCCGGCGTCCTGGTCGCCGGCGTACCGGCCAAGGTCAAGCGCGAACTCACCGAGGACGAGCGCGCCGGCATCAAGGCCAACGGCGCCGGCTACCAGTTCCTGGCCCGGGCCCACGGCGAGATCACCTTCAACTGACCTCGGGGCGGGCCGCCGCCTGCGCAGCCGTTGCGCGACCCGGCACGGCACGTCGGTCGCCGTCGTCCGGGATGGATCAAGGCAGGATCTCGACGTACCCGTCGGTTCCGTGCACGCGGATCCGCTGCCCGTCCCGGATCAGCCGGGTGGCCTGCTCCACGCCCACGACGGCCGGCAAGCCGTACTCCCGGGCGATCACCGCGCCATGGGTCATCAAGCCGCCCACCTCCGTCACCAGGCCCGCGATTCCGACGAACAGTGGCGACCAGCCGGGGTCCGTGAAGGTCGTGACCAGGATGTCGCCCGCTTCGAGATCGGCCTGCGCCATGTCGAGGATGACGCGGGCCCGTCCCTCGATGGTCCCGGCGGAAACCGGTAGGCCGATCAGGGCGCCGGCCGGAACGTCGTCGCGCCGGTACGCCCCGGTGACGGCCTCGCCATCCGATGTGAGCACCCGGGGCGGTGTGAGCGCGTGGTACGACCGGAACGCGTCCTTGCGCTGCCGGATGAGCCGGTCATCCACCCGGTACGAGCGCACGACGTCGTGGAGTTCCTGGAACGTGAGGTGGAAGATGTCCTCCTTCTCGGGGAGCACGTTGGCCTGCACGAGGCGCTCGGCCTCCTCCAGCAGGGCCTGCTTGTAGACGAAGTAGCGGCTGATGATGCCGTACTTCGGGTACTCCCGGTACCCGACGAAGGTTCGGACCCGGTCGATCATTCGCTTGGCCTCGTCGGCTTTCCGGTCCCCGTCCGGCAGGGCCCGCAAGCGTGACAGTACGTCCTGTTCCTTCTTCCGCGCCTTCCGCCGCCCTTGCTCGAAGCGCCGCTCGGCGGCGCCCGGCTCGAAGTTCCTGACGTTGTCGAGGATCACGGGCACAAGCGTGGTGGGGCGCTCACGCCAACGTGGCCTGGTGATGTCGATCTCGCCGACGCAGCGCATGCCGTACCGGTCGAGGTAGCCCTCGATGGCGTCGCGCGCTTCGGTCCCGCCCGCGAGCTTCGCCAGCTCGTCCAGGAAGGACTCGTGCTCGACGCCCTGCAGGAACGCCACCACCTGCGACTTCGGGCGGATCACGTCTGCGACGTCGAGCAGCGCCAGTCCCATCTCCGACGTGACGTTGTCGGGGGCGGACAGTGTGAGCGTGTCGGCCGCGTTCTTCTCGCCCAGCCACTCCAGCAGCTTGTCGTTGAGCCACCACGTGGCCTCCATCCCCGCCATGATCGCCTGCATGCTCAGCGGATCGCCGAGGACTCGCTTGTGCTCTTCGAAGGCCTCCAGCAGGAAGTCGAACAGCGCCGGTCCGGTCTTCGTCCGGATGTCGCGCTCCAGTGCGGCGATGGACACCCGGCTGCGCTCGATCAGCTCGGCGACGATGGCCGGATCGGTCTCGATCGGGGCGGACGCACCGCCGGCCGGCGGCCCGCCGGGACTCGCGTCCGGGAGCGACAGGACGAAATCGTCGCGGCCCAGGACGGTCTCCAGAGCGTCCCTGATCAGGGGATCGCCTCTCCCCAAGACGTCCAGGAGGCCGGCGCGGCTCGCGGGTGAGGCCAGGCGCCGGGTGACGTCGACGAACAGCCTCCCGCCGGCCTCGTGCATCGGCACCATGGCGGTCAGCTGCCACATGGAGAGCCCCAGGGGCTTCATGGGGTCGGTCATCATCTGCCCGTGACCAACGGAGACGTAGACGTGATTCTCCTGGTCGCCGGTCTCGGGGATGGGGAACAGCGTCGTGATCGGCCGGCTCTGAACGATCCGGAAGCCGTCATCGACCAAGCACCATTCGATGTCCTGCGGGCGGCCGAAGTGCGCTTCGATCCGCCGCCCGAGCCGCACGAGCCGCACTACTTGCGCATCCGTCAGAGCCGGCTGCTCCTGCCGCTGCGAGTCGATCGCCACTTCCCGCGTACCGCCGGCCGGCAGGGCGTGAACGGCACGCTGTTTGGAGGCGATCGCCTTGGTGACAACTTCGCCGTCTCGCACCGTGAAGACGTCCGGGTTCACCAGGCCGGAGACCAGAGCTTCGCCGAGGCCGAAGCCGGCGTCCACGGTGGCGACCTTCCGGTTGCCCGTGACGGGGTCGGCCGTGAACAGGATGCCGGCCGCATGCGCGAAGACCATCCGCTGCACGACCACTGCCATGTGGACCGCACGGTGGTCGATGCCGTTCCGCCGGCGGTAGGTCACGGCCCTCTCGGTGAACAGCGAGGCCCAGCACCGGCTGACGTGCCGAAGGACCGCCGTCGGCCCCACGACGTTCAGGTATGTGTCCTGCTGGCCGGCAAAGGAGGCCGTCGGCAGGTCCTCTGCCGTCGCGCTGGATCGCACGGCAAAGGCGGCTTGCTCGCCGAGCCGGGCGAGCGCGCGGGTGATCGCCGCCGCGAGATCGCCCGGGATGGCGATCCCTTCGATGGTCCGACGAATCTGCGCGCTGAGCGTGCGGATCGCCTCCCGGTCGTCCGGGTCCGCGCGCGACAACCGGTCGAGCCGATCGTCGATCGACGGCGCTTGCGCCACGATCCGCCGGAAGGCGTCCGTCGTCACGCAGAAGCCGGCCGGCACGTGGATGCCTTCGATCCGCGACAGCCCGCCCAACTGCGCGCCCTTGCCGCCGACAACCGCGACCTGCGTCTCGTCAACCTCTTGAAGATCCCACACGTACTGCTCGATCATCGCGATACCTCCGAGGCAGTCGTGTCCCGTTGCACTGCACCGGCCGATCGAATCACCGGCGCCACCGGCTCTGTCGAACCTCTCGTCAGGCACGTCCTCGTCTGTGCCTGCTCTCTTTCTGACGAGTCGGCCGCCCGCTCCACCCAGTGGGGCGGCGCGCCCCCCGCACCACGCCCCGAGGGCTCGCGACCGAACTGCCGATCCCACCAGCGGTTCGACGTCACCGCGCCCCGATACGTCGACAACACACGCACGTCGTGCCTCCATTTCCGCAGGCTGCGGCCTCGGTCGACGATTTTGCGGCACCACCCGGGTCTTGCCGCAAGCCCCCCTGTGCGCTATACGTTGAGAGTGGCAAGGAGAGACATCTCCTTGCCTTTGTCTTTCGCCGTCCAATGGAACCGACAAGCTTCTCGCGAAGCGTTGGCACGCCGCCTACGGGTACGCGTCGTTGGCCCAGGCGGATGTCCCATCGGCCCATGGACCTATGGATGCCGCCGCGGACCGGAAGTTCTTTCCCTTGTCGCCACCAGGTCCGTACCGCTGTCCGGTTCGCCGCCATCGCCGTCGGCGTCGTTGGTCTCGCCCGGGTCCGGGGTGCTCGGCCACGAGGTGCTGTGCACCTTGGTCAGCGCGGTGGAACCCGGCAGGGTCAGATCGGCGTACTGCGCCACGCGCGTATGCATCGCGTCGGTGGTCGCCATGGTCGGCAGCGCGAACACCATGCCGCGCGCCCCCGAGGCGAGCGCCAACTCTGCGATGCCGAGGCGGACTTGGCGGTGTCCGACCTCGACGAGTGGTACGTCTTAAATGGCACGCTCCTGAACGGGATCCCAGGATTCCGGGTGATCTGGATCATCGGCCGGGGCGGCGGCACGCAACGCCGCCTCGACCCGGCGGTTGCTGGTCATGGTCGCCGTGACGGCGGTCATGCTGAGGAGGAGGCCGGCGGCGGTGTAGAGCGGGGTGCGTACGTCGTAGGCGGTGGCCAGCCAGCCGCCGAGGAAGGCTCCGAACGGGGCGGCGCACATGGCGAGCATGCGGGAGGTGGAGGCGACCCGGCCCATCAGGTGGGCGGGGACGATCGCCTGTCGGAGGGAGGGGCCGAGCACCATCGTGGCGCCCATGCCCGCGCCGCAGACGGCGAGCGCGAGGCCGGCGATGTACGGGTTCGGGGCGGCGGCAAGGCCCAGGATGGCGAGTCCCTCGACTGCGGCCGTGCAGGTCAGCGCGGTGCCGGTGCCCAGTCGTCGGCCGAGGAAGGAGGCGATGGCCGCGCCGAGCAGGCCGCCGGTGGCCTCCGCCGTGAGGAGCAGGCCGAAGCCGAAGGTGTCGATGCCGAGACGGTCGTGCGCGAAGAGGGCGAGTACGGTCTCCACGGCGAGGAAGGCGATGTTCCCGACCGCCGGACGCAGCGCGAGCCCGAGCAGCAGCCGATCCCGGAAGACGTACGCGGCGCCGGCCTGCGCCTGCCGCAGCAGCGACTCACGGGCCTGCGGTACGGGCCGGGGCGCGGCGGGCAGCGACCGTACGAGCAGTGCGGAGAGCGCGAACGAGACCGCGTCGGCGAGCAGCGGGACCGCCCGCCCGAGCGCGAGCAGGGCACTGCCCGCAGGCGGCCCCGCGAAGCCGGACGCGGCGGTCTGGGCGCCGCGCAGGCGGGAGTTGGCGCGCTCCAGGAGCGCGGGGGCGCGGCCGAGCAGATCCGGCAGATAGGCCGTGGCGGCCGTGTCGAAGAAGAGTCCGCCGAGGCCGAGGAGGAAGGCGACGGCCGCGAGCAGTGGAATGCTCAGCAGGTCGAGCGCGGCCGCTGCCGCAGGTATCGCGAGCAGCACCGCACGCGCCGCGTCCGTGACCCACATCGTGCGCCGACGGTCCCAGCGATCCACCAGCGCACCGCCGAGCACCCCGAAGAGCAGCCACGGCAGCGTTCCGGCGGCCGTGACGACGGCGAGCGCCATCGGATCCCGTGTCAACGTCAACGCCAGCAGCGGCAGCGCGGCATGCGACACTCCGTCACCGAGTGAGGACACCGTCTGCGCGGTCCACAGCCGTCCGAACCCGGTCGGCAACTTCCGAACTTCTGGGATCACTTGGCGTCCCCTTCGACCTGCTCGCGCGATGCCGGGTGGAACAGCGCGAAGACGAGCGACGCGTCCGGCAGCGACGGATCGGACAGCTCCCGGTACTCGTCCGCCAGTGCCTGCAGCCGCGTCCCCAGCTCCGCGAACTGCTCCTCGGTGAGCCGCAGATGCGCCATCCGTACATGCCGCTCGCCATCCACCGGCGCCGCCTCCAGGTCCGCCACCGCATGCCGCATCAGCACATCCGGCCCTCCCTCGCCCGGATCCGGCAGCACGATCGCCCGCGCGGCCATTGCGTAGTACCGCTCGGTGACCCCGCGGACCTTCCGCGTCCGCACCACCTTCACCAGGCCGGCCCGCTCCAGCAGCCGCACGTGATAGCTGGAACTCCCCTTCGCAAGGCCCACCCGCCCGGCGATCTGCGTAATCGTCGCCGGCTCGAAGCGGAGCACCGCCATGATCCGGTGACGCGTGAGATTGGAAACTGCGCGCAGCTGCTCGTCAGTGGTGACGTGGAACGTCTCAGGAAGATCGTCGGTAGGCATGGCCTAATGGTCAACATTTCTTGACCATTAAGCAAGGGGTTTTGTTCGGGCGTCCGGAATCGGCTGTCCGGCACGTGAGGCGTCCGCTCCCACACCCTCCTTCCCGACCTCGCTCAACCCGCACTCGGGCGCCTTCGCTCCGCCTCTCGCGGATGCTCATCCGCACCGCGCTGCTGATCTCGCGGTTCATGGAGACCGCGGCTCCGCAGAACCCGCAGTGTTGGGGGCACCCGCGCGATCCGACGGATTGGGTCGGCGGTTGGAGTCAGTCGGCCCCGAGGAGGGTGCGCAACTCGGCGGTGTCGACGATGTGGGCCCGTGAGGGGAAGACGCGATGAAGCAGGATGTTGTGGACTTCGGTGTCGGGGTCGGCGACGCCGTCGGACAGGACGTAGAGCTGGTAGTCGCGGTCGGCCGCGTCGATGACGGTAGACAGGACGACGCCGCTGGTACTGAAGCCGGAGATGACCAGAGTGGTGATCTCGCGCTCGCGTAGCTGCTCGTCGAGGTCGGTGGTGGACATGCCGCCGAAGCGGATCTTGCGCACGATGATGTCGCCGTCCTGGGGAGCCAGGCGCTCGTGTACGGCGGTGGCAGGGTCCTCGTGGTGCATGAGGCGGTGCTGGGCCAGCGGGGCAAAGGACTTGTTGGTGGCCGGGATCGCGTCCCAGTCGGCTTCGGTGAAGCCGACGCGGACGTACGCGATGCTGCCGCCCTTGGCGCGAACGTCGGAGATGGCCCCTTCCACCCGGGCCAGCAGGGCCTCGTAGTCCCGGCCTTCGGGCAGATGGGCCAGGATCGCGGGCTGGTAGTCCATGACGAGAAGGGCGGTGCGCGCGGGGTCGAGCGCGGGGGCAGTGCTCACGCGAGTTTTCTCCTTGCTGGTGGTGCCGGTCGGCGCTCATGCCGGCCAGTGGCTTCAGACGGGGGTCGAGCAGGGCAACCGGCTGGGCGGCTGCGGCTGTGATCGGAACGTCCGGCAGTGCGGTCGGCGCGCCGCCGAGTTACTCGCGGACACGGGCCGCGGATTGCGGTGTGTCACGTTTTGCTCCGGGTCGGATCTCCCTCGTGGTGCGGCGCGTGGTCGTGCCGGGGAAGCAGGAAGACGGATTCCCGTGGCGGAGAGCAGATAACTCCCTTCGATGCCCCGTCTGAACAAACTGATGTTGACCAGTTAGAGCAAAACCCGCAGCACAACAGCAGGTCAAACAACCAATCCGCCAGCAAGTCACAACCAAACGTTGTGCACTAGGGTGGATCGGCATGGACCTCGACACCGTCCGGACCTTCGTCGCCGCCGCCGACGCGGGGCAGTTCCAGGAAGCCGCCGCCGAGCTGGCGGTCACCCAGCAGGCCGTCTCCAAACGCATCGCCACGCTGGAGCGCAACCTCGGCGCGCGGCTGTTCACCCGCACCGCCCGCGGCGCCGAGCTCACCATCGACGGGCAGGCGTTCCTGCCGCACGCGCGCGAGCTGCTGCGCGTCGCCGAGCGCGCGGTCGCGTCCGTACGCACCGGCAGCCGTCCGCTGCGCGTCGACGTGATCAACTCGCGCGGCGCGACGTCGGGCCTGATGCGCGGCTTCCACCACGCGCACCCCGAGATCGACCTCGACGTGCTGATGCTGTTCGACATCGAGACGGCCGTCGCCGCCATCCGGTCCGGTGCGATCGACGCGTCCTTCCGCGCCGTCGCCGTGCCCAGCCGGCCCCTTCCCGAGGACATCGAGTCCGTACGGGTGCTCGACGAGCCGCTCCAACTCCTCACCGGCCCCGCCCATGCGCTGGCGGGCGCCCGGTCGGTACCCCTCGCTCAGCTCGCCGGGCACCGGATCTGGATGCCCGGCATCGTCCCCGGTACCGAGTGGGCCGCCTACTACGACGACCTCGTCGCCGAGTTCGGCCTCACCATCGAGGCGACCGGCCCCAACTTCGGCTCCGACGCGCTCCTCGACACCATCGCCGACACCCCGGCCCTGGCCACCTTCATGGGCGAGCAGACCCGCCTCGCCTGGCCCGCCGGCCACGGCCTGCGCCGCATCCCGGTGACCGACCCGACGCCCGTCTACCCACACTCACTGATCTGGCGCCGCGACAACCCACACCCCGCACTGACCACACTCCGCAACCACCTCGGCTCCACGCAGCCCGACCGCCCCGACAGCGAGACTTGGACACCCGCATGGACACAGCGGTAGGCAGCACCGCGTCAACCATCGGCAACGGCCTCGTGAGCCGGTCGGACTCACGCGGGCCGTCGAACACCTCGGCGCCCTTGCCGTTCCGGCGGCGCGCCGCTGGGCGGGCGACGAACGCGAGTGGCCGGCTCGCCTCGGCCGGGACGTCCTGGCCGACCAGGCCGTCCCCGAGGCGCTACCGACCCTCTTGGCCGAGCTCGCCGAGCAGCGGCGGACGCGCACCTGGTGCGGTCCCGAAGCCACAGCGAGGCGACTTGCCCGGTTCGGACCGGCAGCCGCACAGGCTGCGCCGGACCTGCGCCGGCTCTGGCTGCACACCCCGCACTCCTACGAGCGGGCCGCCGCAGCGGAGCGGCCGGCCACCGCTTAGCGCCAAGGGCAGTTCGGTCACCTTCTCCGAGGACGCACCGGACAGCCGGTGGACCGATCGCCCAAGAAGGCGAAGTGGGCATTCGGCAAGCACCCTTGCAGCCGTGCTGGGACGGGTGTCGCCTGCCGACTACCCGATTGCCAGCGGCTGGGTGCCCATGCGAGGCCATGAGAGCGTCGGCAGCGGTGCCACCGTGTTGATGTCGGCCCCAGGAGCGGGGCCTCCGAAAAGAAATTCCGTTCGCCGCAGCCGCACCGCTCCGGTCGGGGTACCGTCCCGCCGCGTCACGGTCGTGACGACCTCAACGTACGCGGGCAGATACGTGGCCGGGTCGAGCCAGTACACCGCGCGCACGGGGCTGTAGTTGTCGCCCGTTTCGTAGTTCTCGACGAGCATCGGCTTCATCATGTAGTTCGGGTCGACTTCCTTCCTGGCGGCCACCAGCCAGCCGGTGACATCGTGGGTGTCCCCCGCAGGCTGTAGGTCGAGGCTCAGTCGCAGATAGTTTTTGCCCTGCGCCGCCACTTGCTCGACCGAGGGGGTGAGGAGCCCCGGCACGTTGTTGAGGATCGACACGAACTTTGTTGCCTCGTCCGCGGTCATGGCCGGCGGCAGGATCCCGTCACCGACATGCCCACCCGAGAACAGCCCGCCGGCGATCGCTCCGGGCGGGTCGCAAGCTTTCGCCGACTGGAACCACGCGTTCTGCTGCTCGAGGTACACGAGCGTCCTGCCGTCCTTACAACCCGATCGCCCGGCAACGGTTCCGGGGCCTTGGCGCATGTAGTCGATGTAGTAGTTCTGAGTCGCCGCGTCCACCCACGAACTTTGACGTTGGCTCGTGAAGGATTCCTTGGCGACGTTCCCCGAGACACTCCACTCCATCCGATGCTCGACCGACCGCTGGCTGCTCATTGCTGTGACCAGGGCTCCCAACACCTCGTGTGGGGTCGTTGCCTTTGCCGGCTTCGCACCGCCGGCCTGCCCGGCATTCGGCTGCTCGCTCTCGAGACCGAGCCAGGACGGGCGGGACCCATCGCTACACCCCGCCGTCAGAGCCAGCACCATTGCGACGGCTGCCGGCCATGCCCCGCGCTTCAATCTTCCCCCACGCCGCACGCATGCTCCTCGTATCGGATTATTGACTGTGAGTCAGATCGTATGGTGGCAGCGGCGCGTGATCACGCGGGGGTCATTCCTCCTCGCTCGACGTGGCAGGCAGGAAGCCGCTCGCCTGGCGGTCCACAACAGCCAGAGACGCTCGACGCGTGGTTGCCGAAGGGAACATTTCGCCGTAATCGGGGAATCCCTGCCGCGATCGGTGCGCCTGCGCCTGCCGGATGGTTACGTGCCGAACCCCCGCTTGGAGCCGCCCGTCGACCGCGTGCGCAAGCGGCACCCGCACGAGGGCGTCGCGCAACCGCTCGGCGCGGATCCGCCCATGGTCGACCGCGTCATACCGGGCGGCCGTGCCCACGCCGGTGCTCCGGCGCCAACGACAGCCCGACCAGCGACCCGACCGGGCCGTCCGTGCACAGCACCGCGTCCGCCAACGAGTTGCTCGCCGACGGGAGGCCGCTGGGTGATCTGGATGTGGAGGGCGCCTGGCGGGCGTTCCTGCGGTTCGGTCGTACACGCTTCGACACGCCGGGGTCGCCGGACTCCGACGGGTTGCTGTTCCAGTACGGCACGTATGCGTTCGACGGTCCGCCCAAGTTCCTGCTGGACTTCACCCGGCAATTCGAGATCGTCGACAACGGCGGCGAACACGACCACTACGTCCAGGTGCACTGCGAGGCCCGGTTCACACCCGTCCCGGCTTTGCGCGCCCTGGGCAACTTCGATTCCTGGTTCTTCCACGACGGCGACGGCGACCTCGACGTCTGGGCAACCGGTCTGGCCACGACGGGGCATGGTCGGTCTTGGCCGGGCACCACCCCGCCGAGATCGTCGTCTACCAGGACGACGCCTGATGGGTTCGTTGAAGCCGTGTGCGGAGTCGCGTCGAACGAGAAGGAGAGCATGGTGCGTCCGCCCGCCGTCCCACAGAGTGTCCGTGATGTCCCCGCCGCGCCGCCGCAACGCACGCCGTTTTCGGGCAGGCCGAGGCTCGCCGGCCGGTGTTCGACGTCCGTGCCGAACTCCGCCGGGCTCGACGGCATTCGCGACAACACGTGTGCCGCGGCTCGATACAGCAGTCCGGTATCGAGGACCACCGCATCCAACCCCAACGCGAGCCGGTCCGCAAGGGTGGTCTTGCCGGCGATGGTCGGCCCGTCAATGGAAACCCAGGCCTCGGACATTCGTCCTGATTCGGCCGATTACGTCGATTCCGCCGACCCGAACCGAGCACTTCGCCCGACACCACCCATGCCTCAAGGTCGCATCCAATGAACCTCCCCGGCCACACGCCGGCCCATCGAGGCATCGAGGCATCGGTCCATCAGGCCGTCAACCCACCAAGCCGTCAGACCACCGGCACACCGGCCCACCGAGCCACCGTCGCGACCGTCGCGCGCACTCCCGCGCCGGCTTGAATTCGCCCTCCCACCAGGCAAGTTCACAGCCATACGTGAGCGTATGGCTGCGGAGAGTGATCGACGAAATGCCAAGAAAAGCCTTAAAGGAGACTTCTGTCGATCCATAACCGGAACCGGGCCTTCGACTTGACGCCGGTACGACAACCCCATGATCGTGTTCCGGCCGCCGGTGTTCCACGAAGGACCCTCGACGGAACCGGCCGGACAACCCTCATGCGGAAGGGCTACCGATGGGCCGATTTTGGAATCTCAAGACGCAGAAATCATCCGACAAAATCTCGCGGTCGTCGCCCCCCGGGCCGCAGACGTCACATCCCACTTCTACGCAATGCTGTTCCTGCGCCGACCCGACCTGCGCGAGCTGTTCCCCCCGGCGATGGATGTCCAGCGCGACCGCCTGCTGCACGCGCTGATCCGCATCGTCGGCGACCTGGAGAATGCCCCGGCGCTGGCCGGATTCCTCGGCCAACTCGGCCGTGACCATCGCAAATTCGATGTCATCGCCGAACACTACGACCTGGTTGGTGAGTGTCTGGTCGCCGCGCTCGCCCGATTCAGCGGCGACACCTGGAACGACGCGGTACAGGACGCCTGGGTGCGCGCGTACGGCGCGGCCGCGGGCATCATGATCGGCGCGGCCGACGAGGATGCCCTGACCAACCCCCCGCACTGGGCCGCGGAAATCGTCTCGCACGAGAAGGCCGCCGACGACATCGCCGTGGTCACGGTGCGCCCCGACATGCCGTTCCCCTACCGGGCGGGCCAGTACACCTTCCTGGAAACCCCGTGGTGGCCGCGCGTATGGCGGGCGTACTCGATCGCCAACGCGCCCGACCCGAACGGCCTGCTCACCTTCCACGTGCGCTCGGTGCCCGCCGGCTGGGTCAGCAACGCCTTGGTCCACAAGGCCAAACCGGGCGATCGCATCAAACTGGGCGCCGCCATGGGCGAGATGGTCGTGGACCACATGGCGCCCAATCCGGTGTTGTGCGTGGCGGGCGGTACCGGCCTGGCGCCGCTGAAGGCGATGGTCGAGGAACTGGCCTACTACGGCACCGATCGCTTCGTCGACCTGTTCTACGGCGCCAGCGCGCACAGCGGGCTCTACGGGCTGGAGGATCTGTTGCGGCTGTCCCAGCGGGTGTCCTGGCTGCGGGTGCGGCCGGCACTCGACGACCTGACCCTGGCCGGGATCAGCGGAGGAGTCTCCGACGTGGTCCGGGAGTACGGGCCGCGCTACGACTGCGACGCGTATCTGAGCGGGCCGCCCGCGATGGTGCTGGACAGTGCCCGCGTGCTGCGCCGACTCGGCCTGAGCAAACGCCAGATCCACCACGACCCGGTCGTCGGCGCGTATTCCGCCGAGGACGCGGCCCAGCGGCCCACCCCGGTGGCCGCGGACGCACCGGGCTGACCTGCGGGCCCGCCGCCGGCTCGTACCCCCACCAGACCCGAAACAGGCTCCCGCGACCCCCGGTCGCAGCGCCGAGCCGGTTCCCAGGAGAGCGTTGACCGAGCACAGCATCACCCGGATCCGCGGCGATCAGCCGTCGTGTCCCGTGCCACACCACCCCCAAGTTTCCGCCCCGCAGCCCCCGTCCGCAGTACCCGACGTCCGCCCCGAGGGCGCCGTGGACCCCGCGCGGGCCCTCGCGTTCCTCGAACGTTTCCATCGGGAGACCGGGTCGCCGGTGGATCACGACGCTCGCCGGCGCGAGATCGTCGAGCAGATCGGAGACAGCGGCACCTATATCCACACCTCGGCCGAACTCGTCTGGGGCGCCCGGGTCGCCTGGCGCAACTCGGCCCGCTGTATCGGCCGGTTGTATTGGAACAGCCTGGTCGTCCGGGACCGCCGGCACGTGAGCCGGCCCGACGAGGTCGCCGCCCAGTGCGCGGGACACCTGCGCGAGACCTGGCGCGGCGGCCGGATCCGGCCGACGATCACCGTGTTCGCGCCGGACGCCCCCACCGGGCCCAGGGTGCGGATCTGGAACGAGCAGTTGATCCGCTACGCCGGCTATCGCCGGACGGACGGCGCGCTCGTGGGCGACGGTCGCAATCTGGGCGTCACCGAACTCGCGCGCGAGCTCGGCTGGCGCGGCGCGGGCACCGACTTCGACCCGTTGCCCCTGATCATCGAGGGAGCGGACGGCCGACTCCGCTCATTCACACTGCCGCCGGACGCGATCCGCGAGATCGCGCTCACCCACCCCGAACACCCCGGGTTCGCCGCCCTGGGCTTGCGCTGGCACGCGATCCCGGCGATTTCCAACATGCGCCTGGAGATCGGCGGCGTCTCCTACAGTGCGGCGCCGTTCAACGGCTGGTACATGGGCACCGAGATCGGTGCCCGCAACCTGGTCGACGCGGACCGCTACGACATGCTCCCCGCGATCGCCGCGCTGTTCGGCCTGGACACCTCCAGCGAGCGTACGCTGTGGCGGGACCGGGCCTCGATCGAACTCAACCGTGCCGTGCTGCACTCGTTCGACGCGGCCGGCGCGACCATCACCGACCACCACACCGAATCCGACCGCTTCCTCCGGCACGTCGAACGCGAGGCGGAGGCGGGCCGTACATGTCCGGCGGACTGGAGCTGGATCGTGCCACCGGTCTCCGGGGGTCTGACGCCGGTCTACCACCGCTACTACGACGATCACGACGAGAGCACACAGAGCCCGGCCTATCTGCTCGACGAGGCCGCCGGCCACCGCTCGGCGGGCCGACGCCCGTAACGGGTCCGGCAACCGGGCGAACGAGTGAATTCGGCGGACCGGGCACACTTTGCCCGGTCCGCCGGTTATAGGAAACCTCGCGACAGTTCCGGAAGTCGGGCGCGAGCGAGCGGAGTCGAGTCGTGGCGAGCAGCACGACGGTGGGTGTCTGGTGGTGGCGCACACCGGACGGTCGGGAGAACTTCGGGGATGCCCTGGGTCCGCTCATCCTGGGCCGACTCGGACTGCGGGTGCGGCCGGGGCGAAGGGGGCCGCCGCCGCACGGCCTCGCCCGGCGCCCGCTCCGCGGCGGTCGCGGCGCTCGCGGTGGAGGTGACCGACCCGAATCCGGTCGGGTCGCCGACGCCGCGACACGGACCACGGACCCCGCTTCCCGGACACCGGCCGGGCGCGTGTTTCGCCGGTGGTGGGGCGGGAAATCTCGGGGGCCGCAGTCGCGACGAGGCTCCGGCCGGCGCGTCCCTCACGACACGTCGTGGTATCAGCTGAAGGAATGGATCGATGGTTACAGGCAAGGTGAAGTGGTTCAACGCGGACAAGGGCTTCGGCTTCATCGAGCAGGACGACGGCGGCCCGGACGTGTTCGTGCACTTCTCGGCCATCCAAAGCGCGGGTTACCGCCAGTTGGAGGAGAACGCCAAGGTCGACTTCGATGTCGTCCAGGGGCCGAAGGGCCCACAGGCGGAGCACGTCTCCGTCATCATGGACTGACGCATCGCGACACGGCCGCATGAGAACCGGGGCACCACCGGGACCCACGTCCCGGTGGTGCCCCGATTCACGTCCCGGCCCGTGCCCGCACCGACCGGTCGCCGGCGACGGGTGACCTCCGGCCACCGTGCACACTGCCGATCGGCTTGTAGTGTTCCCGACCCGATCAGCCGCGCGTGCCCGCCCGTCGGGCCTGCTCGCGCCGGTTCCCGCCACGGGCGATCACCAGCCCGGTGAATCCGACGATGGCGAGGACGGCGGTGATCGCGGCCATGTACAGCCAGAGGTCGACGGTGTTCCGGTGGTCGTTCCACACGTGCGCCGGGACCGGCGAGCCGTCGCCGTAAATGGTCGTGTCGCTCAGTGACTTGCGTGCCCGCACGCCGACCCACACCACGCTCGCGGCCACCGCGCTCAGCGCGCTCAGTCCGGCCGAGGCAACGGGCACCGCGAACCACGCGGCGTGCGGGCGCACCGGCGTCGGCTGCTGCGGGAGGTGCCGCTGCCACATCGGATACGGCGAGGTCGGGTACGACCGGCGGTTGCTCATGGTGATCATCCTGGGTGCTCGCGGAACGACCGTCCTGAGTACCCGTACTCGGTTTCGCCGCAGGATCGGGCCCGGACGATAGGTTCTGCTGCGCACGTGTGTGATCACTCGGGGAAGGTCTCATCGGCATGTCGCGAACAATGTCGCGGTCCGGCGGCGCACGCGTCGCACTCGGCGCCCGCCGGGGGTGGTGTCCGTGCTGAGCACGGCCGAACCCGAGGTGAACGCGGGTGTGTTGTGGGTGGCCACCGCGCTCACCGCGTTGCTGCTCACCCTCGGCTTGGCCTGGGGTGCGCGGCGGCTGCTCGGACTGCCGGTGGGTGCGCGGCGCACGCTCGCCGCGGGGCTGCTCGGACTCGTGGTGTCATGGGCGGTCGGCGGGAGCATCCAGCGGCACAATCCCGGTGTCTTCATGACCGTCACGCTCGGTGTGGCACTGCTCGCCACGATGACCTTCATCGTGGTGATCGAGGCGCTGGTGCCGAGCGGATCCTGGCCGGGCACGGTCGAGTTCGTCCGGGGGCTGCGCCGGCGCGTGGCGCGCGGTCGCCGCTATTCGCAGATCAGCCGGATCGCCGCGCGGCACGGACTCGGGCCGTATCTGCGCGGCCGGCGGGCCGATCAGGCGAGTCGGCGAGCCGGCCTGGCCCGGTCGTTGCAGGAGGCGCTCCAGGACGGCGGGGTGACCTTCGTCAAGCTCGGGCAGGTCCTGTCCACCCGCCGCGATCTGCTGCCGGTCGAGTTCGTGGACGCGCTCGCGCTGCTCCAGCATCGGGTCGCACCCGCACCGTGGTCGGAGGTGGAACGGGTACTCACCGCCGAGTTGGGCGCGCCGGCGACCGAGGTGTTCGCCGAATTCGATCCGGAGCCACTCGCGGCCGCGTCGATCGCGCAGGTCCATCGAGCCCGGCTGCGTTCCGGCGGTGAGGTGGTGGTCAAGGTGCAGCGTCCGGGGATCGGCCCGATCGTCGAGCGGGATCTGGACATCCTGGCGCGGCTCGCGGCGAGCCTGGACCGGCGCACCACGTGGGGTCACGCGCTGGGTCTGGTCGAACTCGCCGACGGTTTCGCGGTGGCGCTGCGCGAGGAGTTGGACTTCCGGATCGAGGCGCGCAACACGAGCGCGGTGACCGCCGCCGGGGTCGGACGGCGGCACCCGAGCCTGATCCTGCCGCGCCTGCATCCCGAGCTGAGCACCGCACGGGTGCTGGTGCTCGACTGGCTGGACGGCGTACCGCTGGGCACCGCCGCCGCGACCCTGGACGAACGCGGGGTCGACCGGGGCGAGCTGGCGCGCATGTTGCTGGGCGAGCTGCTGCGGCAGATCATGTTCGACGGGATCTTCCACGCCGACCCGCACCCGGGCAACATAATGCTGCTCGGCGACGGCCGGTTGGCGCTGCTCGACTTCGGCTCGGTGGGCCGAATCGATGCGCAACTGCGTTCCGGTCTACAGGAGTTGCTGCTCGCGCTCGGGCGGGCCGATCCGGCCGCGATGTCGGATGCGCTGCTCCAGGTGGTGACCCGCCCGGCAGAGCTGGACGAACAGCGGCTGCAGCGCGCGCTCGGCCAGTTCATGGCCCGCCATCTCAGTGCGGGTCTGGCGCCGGATCTGGCCATGTTCACCGACCTGTTCCGGCTGGTGTCCGCGTTCGAGCTGACCGTCGCACCGGAGATCGCGGCCGTCTTCCGGGCGCTCGCCACGGTCGAGGGCACCCTGACCGGGATGGAACCGGGTTTCGACATCTTCGCCGAGGCGCGCGGCTACGCGACCAAGCACGTCACCGACCGGTTGGAGCCGACCGGACTGCGGGACGCGGCCACCAGCGAACTCCTGTACCTACTGCCGGTGTTGCGCCGGTTGCCGCGCCGCTTCGAACGGGTGACCGGGGCGCTGGAGGAGGGTCGACTCGGGGTCAACGTCCGGCTTTTGGCCGACGAACGCGACCGTCGGGTGCTCACGTCCATGCTGCACCGCACGCTGCTGACGGTGCTCGGTGCGACCGCCGGGATCATGGCCGTGCTGCTGCTCGGCACCGAGGGCGGGCCGCAGGTGGGCGACAGCGTGGGGTTGTACCAGGTGATCGGCTACAACCTGCTGGTGATCAGCTGCGTCCTGGTGCTGCGGGTGCTGTTCACCATCTTCCGCGCGGAACGGGCCGACGCCCGCACATGACACCGGGGTGCCGGGGTGCCGGGGTGCCGGCCACGAGTCCGAAGGGGTCACACTCCGCACGGTGTCGGCGGCACCGGTATCTTCACTGCTTCATGATCATTTGACGCGTTCGATGTGCTCCGGTCCGTGCGGCCCGGCCGACTCGTCACCATGGCGTTCGACACACGGTCGTGGTCGGGTACGCCCCGGCCCACCGGTCCGGGGCGAGCCGACGGGCGGGCGCCGGGCGGCGAAGCACATGGCCGAATCGGACCGGCAAGTACGATCGCCGAGGCGGGTGCGACCTACTACGACGCCTGACGCGGGCCGGCCGGGCGCGGACGGGTCCGGGTGGGTGAAAGGCCGTAGCCCATGAGGGGGTCTCGCCGTTGAGGACGGTATGACGCACACTCGACGCATTCTCGCCACCGTCCTGCTGGCCGCGGGTGCCGCCGCGCTCGCCGCACCGGTCGCGAACGCCGGCACCACCCCCGGCCAGGACATCGCGCTCAACACCTCGGACCCGACGGCTCAGACCAGCCACGGCCCCGACGCATCCGACGCTCTCAACACCGCGGTGACCTCTCTGGTGGGCGGCCTGACGAGCTGACGCCACGCGAGGCTTCAGGCCGGCGGCGGCCTCGGCCACCGCGCCGTGGGGACTTCGGCTCCGGGCGGCGGGCGCTCTCCGACGGAGGCGACCGCCGCCCGCGAGCAGGATCACGACCCCGAGGGTCCGAGCACGGCGCTTCCCGCACCGGGCGCCATCCACCCGCTGATCCGCGCCGGACCGGCCGACGTGTTCGCCCCGCGCGTGGGGCGGGGCACATGCTGCGTCGTGCCGAAAGTGTCGGGGCGGGCTACGGTTCGCCGGCCGAGGTTTCGCTGCTCCGCGAAACTGTGGAGAGGCCGGTGGGCCGAGGTCAGCCTGAGTGGCATGTCGACGATCGAGTTGCCCCGCCAGTTCGTGCGTACCCGGCGCTTCTCCACCGGTGTCCCCACCGCCTTCACCGTGTCCCAGGACGGCGCCTCGGTGCTGTTCCTGCGCAGCCGATCCGGGGACGACCCGGTCGGTTGCCTGTGGCACCTGGACCTGGACTCGGCAACGGAGCGGCTGCTCGTGGACCCGACCGCGCTGCCCGGGCCGGCCGGCGAGTCCGGAATCACCGGCTACGCCGGCGACGACGCGGCCGGCCTCGCCGCGTTCGCGCTGCCGAGCGGCCTGTGGGTGGTGGAGGTCGCGACCGGTCGGACCCGGCGACTGCCCGTCGAGGGCTCGGTGCTCGACCCACGGCCCGACCCGACGGGTCGGCGGATCGCCTACCACGCCGATGGCGCGTTGCGGGTGATCGACGTTGCCGGGTCGAACGACCGGGCGCTCGCCGAACCCGACGGCGCCCACGTGCGGTTCGGTGTCGCCGAGTACGCGGCGAGCGCGTCGATCGGCCGATCGCGCGGCTACTGGTGGGCCCCGGACGGCACCCGGCTGCTGGTGGCCCGGGTGGACGAAAGCGCCGTACCGACCTGGCACGTGTCGGATCCGACCCGCCCGGCCTCGCCGCCGCGCACGCTGCGCTATCCCGCAGCCGGCGGCGCCAACGCGCAGGTCACCCTGCGGCTCGTCACCATCGCCGGCGAACACACGCAAGTGCATTGGGATTCGCGCGAGTTCGAATACCTGACACACGCCGACTGGGATGCCCTCGGCCCGTTGGCGGCGGTGCAGAGCCGCGACCAACGCACCGTCCGCACGCTGGCCGTGGACCCGGCGACCGGTCGCACCCGCCCGCTCGCCGAGCAGCACGACCCCTGCTGGGTACACCTGTTGCCCGGTACGCCGGTGCGCACCGAGTCCGGCGCGCTGGTCGCGCACAGCGACGCGGACGGCACCCGACGGCTGACCCTGGACGGCGTCCCGGTCACCCCACCGGGGCTGCACGTCCGCGAGGTGTTCGGTGTGGACGGCGACGACGTGCTGTTCGCGGCCTCCGCCGAACCGACCGAGGCGCAGCTGTGGACCTGGCGACCGGGCTCCGAGCCACGCCGACTGGATACCGAACCCGGCATACACACCGCCGTCCGCCGCGCCGAGACTCTGATCCACACCGCGCGTACCTCCGACCGACCCGGGGCCCGCACGATGGCCCTGCGCCCGGGCAGAGCGGCCGTCCCCGTGCACTCGTCGGCACACGACCCGGTCCTGCGGCTGCACGCCACCCGGTTCACCACCACCGAGCGCGGCCTGCACACCCAGTTGTTGCTGCCCTCGTGGTACCGCCGGGATACGCGGCCGCTGCCCGTGCTGGTCGATCCGTACGCGGGCCCGGCCCTCCAGCGGGTCACCGCCCAGCAGTCCCCGATGGCTTTCGTGTCGCAGTGGTTCGCCGAGCAGGGCTTCGCGGTACTGATCACCGACGGCAGCGGCACACCCGGGCGCGGGCCCGCGTGGGAGCGCGAGGTGTACGGGGACATCCTCGGGCCGGTGCTCGCCGATCAGGTGGCCGCGTTGACCGAAGTCCTGGCGACTCGACCGGAATTGGATGCGACCAAGGTAGCCGTCCGGGGCTGGTCGTTCGGCGCGATGCTGGCCCTGACCGCGGTGCTGCGCCGACCCGACGTGTTCCACGCGGCGATCGCCGGTGCCGGCGTCAGCGATCAGCGGCTGTACGACACGCACTGGCGCGAACGTTTCCTCGGCCTACCCGACGAGCACCCCGAACGCTACGCCGCGTGCTCGCCGTTGTCCGAAGCGGCCCGGCTGAGCCGACCGCTGCTGCTGGTCCACGGCCTGGCCGACGACAACGTGTTCCCGGCGAACACGCTGCGGCTGTCCGGCGAACTGCTCGCCGCCGGACAGCCGCACGAGGTGCTGCTGCTACCGGACACCGGTCACGCACCGTCGGACGAGAACCTGTTCGAGAAGCTGCTGCTGCATCAACTCGACTTTCTGCGACGGCACTTGGGTATCGGCGCGGGCTGAGGTCGGCGGGGCGCGGTCCCCCACGCTCGGCGAAGTCGTGCCCCTCGGTGAGTGTTCCGACGCCGACCAGGGCGATCAGGAGGACGGCGGCGACGATCCCGAGCAATCGGCGCGCCCGGCTGGATTCACGGGTGGCACAGCCTCCACTCCGCGCCGCCGCGTATCCGATCGGCGCAGGCCGCGCCGGCCCGCGTGACCGGACTCGGGCCGGGATCCGGCATTCACCCCTGCGGAACGTTTCTTCCGGTGTTGGCCATTGATGGGCGTTCGTCCCCGGCTGCAAAGTGGAACGGCAGTCACCCACCACGGACGCGGCGGCCCCTTGGCCGCCGTTTCGACCTGCCTTCCGCGCGCTGGGCGCGGCACGACAAAACGGAGTCCACCGAGATGACGATCCTCGACGCTGACGCGTCCCCGGCAAACACTGCCGTCCCCGCCTCCCGTGCGAGTCCGGGCCCGGAACCGGTGCCGATACGAACATGGCTGGGAGTGGTGGCCGTGGCCGTCGGCACTTTCGCCATGGTCACCGTTGAACAGCTCCCCATGGGGCTGCTCACTTCCATCGGCAGCGGGCTCGGCGTCTCCGAGGGGACAGCCGGTCTCATGGTGACGGTACCCGGGCTCGTCGCGTCCGCCGCCGCGCCGCTGCTGCCCGTGGCGATCGGCCGCCTCGACCGGCGCACGGTACTGCTCGGTCTGCTGACGCTGATGGTCGCGGCCAACCTGATATCGGTGTTCGCGCCGAACTTCGCGGTACTCCTGGCCTCGCGGTTCCTCGTGGGCATCAGCATCGGTGGATTCTGGGCGCTCGCCGCGGGAATCGCGGTTCGGATGGTCCCTACGGAGCACGTTTCCCGTGCCACCGCAATCACCTTCGGCGGTGCCACCGCAGCGAACGTGCTGGGCGTCCCGGCCGGCACGTTGATCGGCGAGTTCGCCGACTGGCGGGTGGCCTTCGCCACGGTGGGCGCACTCGGACTGCTGGTCGTGGCTGCACTGCGCATGCTTCTGCCGCCGCTGCCGGCCGGCGACCCGGTTCGCCTCGAATCGCTCGCGGCGCAGTTTCGTAACCCGGCCGTGCGGACCGGCGTGCTGGCCACGTTCCTGCTTGTGGGCGGGCACTTCGCCGCGTTCACGTTCGTCAGCCCGATCCTGCAGGACGTGTCCGGCATCGGCGGTGGCATGGTCGGTCCGCTGCTGCTGGGCTTCGGTGCCGCGGGCATCGTCGGCAACTTCATGATCGGCGGCATGGCCGGGCGCAACGCCCGCAAGGCGATCATCGTGATCAGCCTCCTGCTCGCCGCGATCCTCGCGCTGTTCCCGTTGCTCGGCACGACTCAGGTCGGCGGCATGGTCCTGCTGATCGGCTGGGGGCTGGCCTTCGGCGGCGTCCCCATCAGCGTGCAGACCTGGATCCTCCAGTCGGCCCCCGGCGAGACCGAATCGGCCACTGCGCTGAATACCTCCGTGTTCAACCTCGCCATCGCCCTCGGCGCACTGTTCGGCGGGTTGATCGTCAACGCGACCAGCCTCACCACCGCCCTGGGCTTCGGCGCGGGGATCGCGTTCCTGACCTCCCTCGCGGTCCGGGCGGCCGGCAACTCCGCACACCCGGCGCCCAGCCGACGCTGAACCACGAACCGCCCCGACTGCGGGAGGACATCGACCCTCCTGTGAAGGACATCGACATGACCATGACCGACCATCCCGATGACGACACCGACGCCCAGCCGATCGGGCACCTGTCGACCGACCTGGTCACCCAAGTGATCGCCGCGGCGATCCGCGTGCAACGCGCGGTCGAACAAGTCCCCGGCTACACAGGCCAACCCACGAACACACGAACGTCCCGCCCAACACCCGGACTCGCGTGCCATCGACCACGAGGGTCGAACCGCAGCGACGCTCGGCAACCGCTCGAAGACGCAGTCGCGGCCGACTATGCCGCGGCCGTCAACGGCCTCAGGCGCATGATCGCCGAGCTGGACGGCGGGGAGGACCCGGTCAAGGAAAGCGGGCGCCTACGACGTGCCTCCGCGCGAACCATGCCTATCGCGAGCTGATTCCACCCGGGAACGCCGAAAGCGACGGTCGCGTTGCTTCGGCCGCGCCGGGCACAACCGGCACGGCCGAAGTACCGGTGGCAGCGGGGATCGTGCCGGGCGAGGCCAGAGCGGGCGCGACCTCCAGGACGACGTCGACGAAGGCGCGCAGGCGCCGGTCGGTGTCGTCGGAGGTCCGCCACACCAGCCCGTGCTCGATGGGCGGCATGTCGGGAATCTTGACGAAGCTGATGTCCGGTCGTTGGTAGAAGAGCAGCAGCTGCGCGTCGCCGGGCACGATGGCCCGCCCGGCCGCGACGATGGCCAGTGCCTCGGCATATGTGCTGCACGGCTCGCTGAATCTGCCGATCGGCTGACCGCCCGGCGTCCAACGGGGCAGGTGGAAGTCGGCCCAATGGGCCGGGACGGACTCGGCGAACGCGACGAACGTCTCGCCGGCGAGGTCCTCGAACGACACGGCGCCGCGTCCCGCGAGGCGATGGTCCGCGGCGACGCACATGTACCTGACGCCACGCGTGACCACCGCGCCGACGCTCATGTCCGGCTCGTCGACCGGCAATGCCGTCAACAGCAGGTCGGCGGTGCCGTCGCGCAACTGCGCTACATGGTGATGCAGATGGGTCTCTACGATTCGCACTCGGAAGTCCGGGTTCCGAGCCTCGAACACGGCGTGGGCGGCGGACAGGATGCGCCCGGCCTGGGTGCCCATGAATCCGACGCTGAGCATGCCGGTCATGCCGCGGCCCGCCATTTCGGCGCGGCCCATCGCACGCTTGATGCCCTCGTACAGCGGCAGCAGGTCCTCGCGCAGGCTCCGGCCGACCTCGGTCAGCGCGACGCGCCTGCTGGTGCGTGTGAACAGCGCGACACCGAGGCGCCGTTCGGTCTTCTGAACAGTCTGGGTGACCTGTGGGGGTGAGATGTGCAGGCGAGCCGCGGTACGCCCGAAGTGCAATTCCTCAGCGAGCGTCAGGAATATCTCTATTTCGGCGCGTTCCAGCATCCCAGCCCCTCCTCTCAATCAGATACCGGACCGGAACAATCATGCCGCATTGTTCACCAGGGCCGAATGATGGGGGCGCATCGGCCGGATCGGATGCCCGTCGGGCTGGGCAGGTTTGTGGGCATCCCGATCCGGTGTCGGCGCACTCAGGCGAGGGTGTCGGTCAGGCGGCGCAGGGTGCACGGCTCGGCGAGAATGAATGAGCGAGTCGTATGGCGCTACCGGGTCACGGGGTCTTGCTGTAGCCGAGCGCCTCGACGATGCGCCCGTCGCGGACCTGCATGAGGTTGACGCCGGCCACCGACGTGGACGCCGCGTGCGCGTCGCCGAACACCTCGTTCACCTCGCCGTTCCGGAAGGTGACGTGCCACTTGATGACCGCGCGGTCGCCGAAGACGAACACCTCGTCCGGGGCGAATCGGGTGTTGCGGTCGGCGGCCAGTTCCTGCCAGAAGCCGAGGCAGGCGTCGAGACCTTCGTACCGCGCCCCCTCCGGGGCGGGCTGGACGCTCACCATCACGCAGACATCGGCGACCAAGTCGGTCAGCAGGGCCGGGTCGTGCTTGGTGAAGGCGTCGTTGAACCGGTCGATTACCTCGGCGGTCGTCCTGGTGCCGGCGTTCGCGGTGTTCTCGTTCAGTCCCATGCTCATGGTGGTCGTTCCGTTCCCGGTCGGGGTGTGCCTCAGGTGGTTCCACCACCGTCCATGATCCGCAGGCCAGGCGGAAACAACGGATCGCTGGCTCCCCACAACGACCCTTGGTAACGGGACGAGACGCGCTTCTCCGGCTCATCCGCGGCCCATGCGCGCGGGCCGGCCGAGCGCGGACAAAGCGGCCCGTAGACTCGCACCATGATCGATCTGGAGGTGCGCCATCTCGAGTCCTTCATCGCGGTCGCCCGGGAAGGCAGCATCACCCGCGCCGCCGAGCGGCTGTACCTGACCCAGCAAGCCGTCTCCGCACACGTCAAGCACCTCGAACGGGCCCTCAAGGTCACGCTCCTGATACGCACCCACCGCGGCGTGGTCCTCACCCCCGCCGCCGAGGAACTCGTGGCGGGCGGGCGCGCGGTCCTCGCAGAAGTGGCGCAGCTCGCCGAGCGGGTGCGCAAGATCGCCCACGAGCGGACCGGCACGCTGCGCCTCGCCTTCTGCCCCTATTCCATGACGCTCTTCGCCGCCGAGGTCGCCGAAGCCGTCGAGACGATGGTGCCGGGCCTGACCGTCGAACTGGCCAGCGTGCGTACACCCCGCGAAGAACTCGCGCTCCTCGACGCGGGGGACGCCGACGCCGCCTTCATGTGGCTGCCCATCGGCGATGTCGGATTGCGCTATGCGCCGGTACGCACCGACAAGCGCGCCGTCGCGCTGCCTGCCGACCACCGCCTCGCCGACCGCGGCCGGGTCACCTTCGCCGACTTGGCCGACGAACCCGTCGTGTGCCCCGACATGTTCACTTCCCCGGAAGCCGAACGCCACTGGATCGCCGACCCGCGTCCCGACGGCACACCGGCGCCGCGCGGCCCCAGGGTTGCTCAGATCGAGGAATGTTTCCTCATGGTCGCCCGCGGCCGCGGCATCTGGTTGGCCCCGGAACCGCTCGCCCGCTGGGCCCCTGCCATGAACATCCGCTGGGTCCCCATAGCCGACGCCGACCCCGTCGACCTGGCCGTCGTCTGGGCCGATCGCGCCGCCGATGACCTGATCGCCACCATGATCGCCGAAGTCCGCACCCTCGTGGGGGAACCCATCGACGGCATCGACCGGGTTGCCTAGCTAGGAGACCTTCGACCACCCCGCGTTGGTGGTGCACTGGTTGTCCGAGGCCGTGCCGGCGATCACCTTGAGGAAGTCGGCCAGGTCCTTCTGCCAGTACGCCCAGTCGTGCGTGCCCGGCCCGGTGCAGAACCGGTGCGCGGTACCGGCCGTATTCAGCTTGGCGTGGAAGTCGACCGCGTCGCTCTGGATCTGCGCGTCCGAACCGCCGGCGGTGTTGCCGGCGTAGAAGGCGAACTTGCCGCCGTACGAACCGTATCCGCCTGCCGCAGCGATCTTCACCGGGTTCTGCGCATCCCACGTGTCGATGGTGCCGAACACCTGATGCGGGCCCCACAACCAACCGAGCGGGTACTGATACCGCGCCAGATTCGGGGTGTTGGCGTCGTACGCGCCGATGAACGCGCCCGGGGCGGTCGGGGCCAGTGGCACCTGGACCACCGACCCGTGCACGAGCGCCTGCGCCCACGGCATCTCGATGTTGGTGCCGGGCGAGAAGCCCGCCGCCGCCGAGAACAGTTCCGGGTAGCGCCCGGCGTAGCGCAACGCGCCGTAACCGCCCATCGACAGACCCGCGATGGAGCGGCCCGACCTGTCGGTGATCGTGTTGAAGTTGGCGTCGATCCACGGCACCAACTGCTTCATGTGGAAGGTCTCCCACTGCGGCGCGATGTTGCCGGTCGTACCGGTCACCCAGTCGCTGTACCAACCCGCGTCACCGCCCTCCGGCATCACCACGATGCCGTCGAAGGCGGCATTCGCGGTGATCGCCGCGACATCGCCCTTGTCCGACCACGACGCGAAGGTGTCGTTGCCGCCGTGCAGCAGGTACAGCGACCGGTACGGGTGCGCCGGGTCGGTCCGGTACCCGGCCGGCAGCAGGATTCGCACCTTGATCTGCGGGTGCGCGGGCACCGTCGGCGCGCCCGGGCCAAGATTTTTGTGGATCGCGTCCGTGGTGAGCGTGAGGTCGTAGAACGGTGCGGTCTCGGTCGGGGTCGACTTGGCCCAGTGCACGACCGTGATGCCGTGCGAGGCGGCGGCCGGCAGGGTCGGCGGATCGGGCACGACCGCCGCCGCCGGTTGCACGGCCAGGCCGGTGACCAACAGCATCGCCGCCGCCGCGCCGGTCAGGATGGTGCGTCTCAGGTTCCGCATCGGCCCCACTTTCCGTTGCCGCCACGTCCGAAGCGGTGGCTTCCGGAACCACCGTTTCGGGCCGACGCCCGGACGT
The DNA here is from genome assembly GCF_040605455.1 of Embleya sp. NPDC005575. Classification (NCBI taxonomy): domain Bacteria; kingdom Bacillati; phylum Actinomycetota; class Actinomycetes; order Kitasatosporales; family Streptomycetaceae; genus Embleya; species Embleya sp. NPDC005575. The sequence continues at coordinate 39,513 of NZ_JBEXCV010000051.1, forward strand.
CTTGGAGAAAACCGACGTCCGGCGCGCCGACCGGGTCAGCCGGCGGTGGGATACGGCCACGGATTGGCGCCGCACACCTTGCCGTTGTCCGCCTCGCGGCTCTTGGTCTGCTGCATCATCACCGGCGCCAGGCCGCCCGGACCGCAGCGGGTGCTGTGCTGGTGGCCCAGCCGATGGCCGACCTCGTGGTTGATCAGCATCTGCCGGTAGCCGCGGATGTCGTCACCGCAGGCAGTCGAACCCTGGGCCCAGCGCCAGCCGTTGATCATCACCCACGGCGTTCCGTTGGCGTTGCAGGACACGTTGGACCTGCTGGTGTCGCCCACGATGGGCGAGCAGATCCGGTGCACGGTGCCGGGACTGGACAGCCGCACCACGAAGGACGCTTTCGCGGCGTCGGTGCGCTCGAAGACCAGGGAGTCCCGGGCCCAACTGCGCGCATCGTTGAGGGTGTGCTGCACCATCGCGGCGAACAGTGTGCCGTCCAGCGCGAGGCCCTCCTCGATCTCCACCCGATAGGTGAACCGCTTGCCCGCTGCGGGCCCGGTATCGCGGCCCGGCACGGTGACGAACCGCCCACCGAGCTTGAGGGTGGGCTCCAACGGGAATCGCAGCCCCGCCTGGGTGTCGGGGTCCTGCGACGCGGATGCCCGAACCGGCAGGTCCCGCTGGGCCGACGGCTGCTCGGGCAGCGGTGTCGACCCGGTCGATCGAGCGCTCGGCACCGGGGTCGCGCCGATGTCGACGGATGGCGCGCCGCCGCCGGAGATCCCGGGCAGCGCCGCCACCACGCATAGCGCGGCGGCCACCGCCACACCCACACCGAACATCGCGCGACGTACGACACGCGGACGACCGGCGGAGCGGACGTGGGCACCGTTTCGGGCGGTGGCACGCGGTTTGGCCCGACGGCCCGTGCTGCGTCCGCTCACCCCGTCCCCACGCCGGATTCCAGGAGACGCCGGGCGACCGGTTCCCAACGGGTGCTCCGGGCGATCTCCGCGCCCTGTTCGTCGGTCAGCGACGGTCTCGACTTGACGGCCTGCGGGATCTTCCCGTCCAGCGGCCCGTTGGCCCAGATCAGGCGGAGTACGGCCGTGCCGACCGACACGTGCAGCCCTTGGGCTCGGAAGACGCCGTCCGGGCCGACCACGCTCTCCACGGCGAGCGCCACCCCGTCCCGTCCCGGTGCCACGCACTTGACGCTGTGCTTGAGCCCGAATTCGTCCGTGCGCTCGGCCGAGGGCTGCCGAATGCTTCGACAGTCCGCCAGGTCACCGGGCCGCAACGACGCGGAGACCACCCCACCCGGTCCGACCAAGCCGTCGTCCCGGGTCACCTCGGCCGAGATGCCGGTGTCCGGGGCGTATCCGGTCCGCACCGCCGACCAACTCCCCTGCGGGAGCAGGCCGGTCAGCACCTCACCGAGGTCCCGGGCGATCGCCACGCGAGCGACGTCGATCCGGCCGTCCGCGGTCGGCGAGTTCGGCCGGGCCGCCATCGAGGCCGGTATCGCCACCCGCTCGGGAGCCGCGTCGCCGTTGTTCACCACAACCGTGGCCGTCCCTGCGATGACCAGCACCGCTGCGTCATCCGCACGTCCGGGAGATCCGCGTCGGCCGCCGTGTCGGGTCGGCGCTCCAGGGCCGACGCGTCGATGCCGGGCAGTTCGGTGGAGCTCCGGCGGCGTCTGCGGTCCAGGTATGCGTTCAAGAGCACACGCCTGGCATGGGCGTGTGGTTGGTCGGTGTGTTCTATCCGGCGCCAGGCCACGTAAAGCTTCTCCAGCGCGATCTGGGTGAGGTCCTCGGCGAGACGCCAGTCGCCGCACAACAGGTATGCCGTCTGGCAGAGACGGTGTGCCGAGGTCCGGGCGAACTCGGTGAACCCCTCACGGCCCTGTGGGCCCATCCCGTCCTCCTTTCCTGCCGCTACCGTCCTTGATCCATACGCATCCGGGGGCCGATAGGATGCATGTGGCCTGCATCACAGCGGGCAACGGCCCGGTCGCCCGCCACGCCCACGGCGGGTCGAACGTGCGCGGCTCGCCTCGGACTCATCCCGGAGGCTCGAAACGTGCCACGCACCCCGCCGAATCCGAGCCATCCGGCGCCCGGCGACCTGCCGTTCGTCGTGCACGAGTGGTTCCACAGCCCCGGTGACCCCTGGTTCTTCGTGCTGGTGCGCCTTCGGGGCGGCGCACCGGAGTTGACCGACCTGCGCGAGCTGGTCCGGTCACGCTGGGGGCCAGTGCCCCGGATGCGGCTGCGCGCGGGCCCGACGCCGACCGGACGCCGGCGCGGACGTCCGCGCTGGTTCGTGGCCGACGAGCTCGACCCGGAGCGGCAGGTCGTCGCCGCGCCGCTCGCGCCCGGCCCGGACGCGCTGCGCGAGCGGGTCGGCGAATTGCTCGGCGACCCGCTGCGGTCGACCGTGGCCACGTGGCGGCTGTACCTGCTGTCCGGCCCCGAAGTCGACGGATTCGCCGTGCTGTTGCGGGTGCACCACGCGGTGGCGGACGGGGTCTCGGTGATCCGGCTGCTGGAGCGACTGATGGGCGAGGGCGCCGAAGCGGGAGCGCCCTGGCCCGGCGGCGCGGTGCGCCGGGTGCCGCCGGGACCGGCCTCGGTACGCGGGGTCCTGGCCACCGTCGCCGGGGTGTTGGGACGGAACTCGCGCCTGTCGTTCAACGGCCGCCCCGGCGACGGTCGTCACCCGGCCTGGGTGACGGTGTCCGCACAGACGGTCCGAGCCGCCCGGCACGCGGCTCCGGGCACCGCGCGCCCGACCGTCAACGACGTGTATCTGGCGGCGGTTTCCGGGGCGCTGCGCACCGTCCTGGCGGACCGGCCGATACCGGGCCGCGTCGCCGCGCTGGTCCCCGTGGACATGCGCGCGGCGGACGAGGCGTCCCGCATCGGCAATGTGGTGTCCTTCTTCCGGATCCCGCTACCGCTCACCGAGTCGCATCCACGTGCCCGGTTGGCCCGGGTCCGCGTTGAGACGGCCCGCGCCAAGTCGATCGGGCAGGCCGCCATCGCGCGAACCACCATCGAGGTCGCCGCCCGGTTACCACTGGTCGTGACCCGGCTCGCCGACCTGATCACCATGTCCGCGGGCTATGCGAACACCACTTGCACCAACATCCCCGGCCCGAAAACCCCGTTGGTGCTGCTCGGCCGCCCGGCTGTCGAACTGATCGCGGCGCCGCCGCTGATGGGCTCGCAGAACGTGGTCTTCGGCTTCACGAGCCACGGCGACACGTTCACGGCCGGCGTCACCACGGACCGTGCCCATCGCGCACTGGCCGACCGGCTCGCCCGAGCCCTCGGCACCGAGTTCGAGAAACTGGCGGCGGCAGCGACCGCGCCTTACTGAGCCGGGCCCGGTTCGTTCCCCGTTCGGCCCTGCGCCGACCCGGGACGGGCCGACGGGCGCGTGTCGCGATCGGTCCCCTGTGTGGCATGTCGGGCCATCCGTGCCGACCCCAGCCGGGTCATACGTTTCTCGTGTACCCCGGAACGGCGCCGCCGATCGATCCGGTCGCCGAGCACGAGCGCGGTCACGGACGAGAGCACGGACACGCCACGAACAAGCGCAGGGACGCGAGCATGAGCGCGACCACCGACCTACCCGACCCGGCCTCGGCGGCGACCGCCGAGGGCTGAGGTCCGTTCGCCCACCCGGGCCGCCGGGATCCGACTGCGGGGAGCGCAGTCGGGCCATGGGGCGGTCCCGGTGCGCGCGAGGGAGGGGTTTCGCCGTCACGGGGCGGCGAAACCCCTCCCGTCCGGCGTGGCGACGCGTCGGCGCGTGCTCCCGACGTCGTCTCCTCGCCTCTTCACCTCTCCGCGCCCTCGCGTCCCCGCGCCCTCGCGTCCCCGCGCCCTCGCGTCCCCGCGTCCTCGCCCTATCGCGTCCCCGGTCCTTCGCCTCCCAGCCCCCTCACGTCCCCGCACCTCCGCGCTGTCAGCCGGCGCTCTCCCGCGCTTGAATTGACCCATGATTCCGGCACGGAAATGCACCCTCTCATGGGTCGAAAGCCGCCGTAGATTGGTACCAACGAACAGCAGCCGGGAGCCGAGAGCCAAGCGGCGCACACCGACCGGCCCACCGATCCACTCGATCGACCCACCTCGTCACACTCCAGGGAGCCACCATGTCCACGCACGCCTCGAACACCGCCGGCAACACCGCGAACACCGCCGCCGCCTCGATCCTGGTCCGCACCCAGGAGGCGGAGATCGTCCAGGACGGTCCCACCAGCCTGATCACGCTGCTGGCCGACACGCCCGGGATGACCGCCAACCTGGCCACCTTCCACAAGGGCTCCCCCGGCGCGCCCGCCCACTTCCACACCCGGGCAAGCGAGATGTTCCACGTCACCGAGGGCACGATGCGCATCCTGCTCGGCGAGGAGATCGTCACCCTCGAAACCGGCGACTTCCTGCTGGTGCCGCCGCACACACCGCACGCCTTCGCGCCGGCGCCGGACACCGAGGCCAAGATGCTGGTCGTGTTCACGCCCGGCATGGACCGCTTCGACTACTACCGGCTCCTGGAGCGCGTGTACCGCGGCGAGGCCGACGTCGCCGAACTGCGCGAGACCTCCGAGCGGTTCGACAACCACTACGTCGACAGCCCGGTGTGGCGTCAGGCCCTCGCCGGTGCGTGAGGTCCCGCCCGATCCGTCGCCGGTCGCCTCGTCCTGATCCCTCCCGGGAAGGCGAGGCGGCCCGAGTCCTGCCCCGCCCCGCCCGCGGCCGGCACCCTTGCCCGCTGCCCTCCCGCTCCGAGGAGACCACGATGAGCACCACCTCCGTGCCGACCCGGCCGGTGTCGGCGTCAGGCACCTCCGTGCCGACCGGCACGCCGTCCCGACCGCTCGCCGGCCACACCGCGCCACGGCCCGAACGCCGCGTGCCCGCCCTCGTCTTGGCCCTGCTCGCCGCACCGCTCGCGATCAGCGCCAACAGCCCCGTGTTGATCCTCCCGGACATCGCGGCCGACCTGGGCGTCTCGTCGGCCACCGGTTCGTGGCTGGTCGGTGTGTTCGGCTGGGCGGTCGCGATCGGGACGCCGTTGGCGGCAGCGCTGATCCGCCGGCGCGGCGCGCGTACCGCGCTGATGGTGTCCGCCGCCACGGTCGCGCTCGGCACGGTGGTGGTTGCCCTCTCGCCGTGGCTGCCGCTGCTGATCGCGGGGCGGGCGGCACAGGCGTTCGGCGGTGCCGGGCTGACCGCCGTCGCGCTGAACCTGGCCGGCTCGGTGCGCCGGATGGGCGTGATCACCGCGCTCTTCGGCATGTGCGGCGCGGTCGGCCCGACCGCGGGCGTCGTACTCGGCGATGCGCTGTCCTGGCGCGTCCCGCTGATCGCCTCCGCCGTGGGTCTGCCGGCCGTACTCTTCGTCGCCCGCCGGGCGCCGGCCCGGGCGTCTGCCGCCGACGCCGATCGATTCGACTCGGTGGGCGCGCTGCTGTCGACCGTGCTCGTGTCCGCGCTCGTACTGGTGCCGCTGTATCCGCTGCCCGCGCTGTTCGGCGCCCTGATCGCTCTCGCTGCCCTGGCCCTGCGTCTGCGGGTGGCGCCGAACGGCTTCGTGCCGGTGGCGATCCTGCGCAGTCCGACCTTCGGCCTGGCGGCCGGCGTCACGCTGGCGCTGTCCACGTCGTACTTCACCCTGCTGTTCGCCGTCCCGCGCCTGCTCGCCCGGGACACGGACTGGAGCACCGGACGAATCGGCCTGGCCCAACTGGTCGCGCTGCTCGTAGGCTCGGCAGCCACCTGGGGCTTCGCCGCCATCTCCGGCCGGCTCGGCCGACGCACCGGCCCGGCCCTGCTGGTCACGCTGGGCGTACTCGTCCCGGCAACCGCCCTGTTCGGCGTCGGGGCCCCGCTGCTCCTGCTCGTCACCGCGTTCTCGGTCTTCACCGCCACCGCCGGGCAGGCCACCCTCGCGGTGCTCGCCGCCGGGTCCGTCGCGCCCGAGCAACGCCCGACCGCCATCGGCCTGTTCAACCTGTGCTACCTCCTGGGTGGTGCCTTCGGGCCGGCCATCGCGGCCCTCCTCACCATCAACTGACCGCCCGACCAAGCGCGCCCGCCGGCATCCGACCGGTCCGAATCCCGACCGTGCCGCCGGGCCGTCGTCCGAACCGGCCCATCGATACTCAGGACAGACGTTCGGTACTCAGGTTCGCGACCGAGTAGCCGGGCGGATGGTTCGCGTCGGTGGGCGCCGTCAGGATGTGGTGTGCAGCAGCGGGCGCGGGTGGGGCGGGACCGCCGACACGGGGTGGCGGAACGGGCGTCGGGACGGGTGGGATGTTCGAGGGGTGGGGTTTCGCCGCCACGGTGGCGGCGAAACCCCACCCCTTCGTCGGTTGTCCATGCCTCGGATCGACTCCGGCCCCGCCGGGAGTGGTCTTGTACGATCCCGGCATGGTGGCCGGCTCGCAGATCCTCGCGTGGCGGCCGCCGGTGGCCGGGGTGCACGAGGTCCTGCACGCGGAATCGGAGGCGAAGAGCAGGCTCGCCCTCGTCACCGAGCGGCTGCGCGCGCACCCGACCGGCCGCGTCGCCGCCGTGCCCGCCCTGTGCGACCCGGGGCCGGCCCGGAGCACACCTGGTCGCGGCCCACGAAGCGGCCGGCGCACCCGGGCCCGATCCGACCGGCCGGCGCTGAGGCCGGCTCCCGCGAGGCACCCCTATCCGGCCCCCTACCGATGGCCCGCCGAAGCCCAACCGTCGGTGAGTTGTGGTGGGGTGGTCGTCGGGAACCCGCCCGAAACGGGGAAACGGCGGTGGACAGGTCGGCCCGACGAGGGGAAATCGAACAGTGACGCATGGAGCCGCGCGCCGGTACGACCCGGCCGCCGAGGTGCTGCTCGGGCTCGCGGTGGCGAGCGGCGAACCCGGGGACGCAGGCCGATTGCGCCATCGACTGGGCGAGACCGACCCCGGCTACCTGGCCGACGCGTCGTTGCCGATCGTCGGGCGCACCAAGGCGGTTCGTGATCCCGACGTGCTGGTGCGGCGTGCGGTGGCGCGCAACCCCCGGGCCACCGCCGCCGATCTGGCCGCGCTGTTGGATCGGCCGGACCCGGTGGTGGACCGGCTGGTGTACCGGCATGCCACCGCGCTGCCGTGGATGCGCCGCGAAGTGCTCGCCCCGGGCCGGCATCCGGATCCGGGCGCGCTCACGGTGTTGTTGGAGGAGATCCGGGCTTGCGCCGAAGACCCGCCGGACCACCCGCACTTCGTCGGTGCCGCCGTGGTGTCTGACGTGCCGGCGCTGGTCGAGCACGCGCTGCGCACGAGCGGCCCGCGATTGACCAGGGCCGAGCAACTCCGGGGCACGCTCGGTCTGTTCGTCGATGCGCCGCGGCTGGCCGGGCTGCTCGCGGAGATGGAAACGGACCCGGACTCGGTCGGCGGTCGGCCCGGACCACCGATCGAGACCGACAGCTGCGGCGTCGGTCCGCCGATCGCGCCCGACATCGCCGATCTCGCCGCCCGCGCCCTGGCCTCGGGACGGGTCGCCGACCTGCGGGCCGCGGTGTTCGCCGCCGAAGGCACCACCGGCCTGATCACCGGTCTGCGCGCCGGCGAGCCGGAACCGACCTGGCGCCGCGACCTGGACTGGGCCGAACTCCTCGCCGCCCAGCGGGCCGAGCCGTTGCCCGAGGCGGCCTGCGCCGCGCTGGCCGGGCGGGCGGACTGTCCCGATGCCCTGCTCGTGGAGCTCTACCGGGCGCACCCGGAAACCGTGGCCCGAACGGCCCGTCCCTCGGTCGCCCTCCTCGAAGCCGCCGCGCACCACCCGGGCCACCCCGAGTCGGCCCGGATCGCCGCCGCAGCCGCCGCGGCCGGGCTGATCGACGAGCGACACACCACGCTGGTCCTGGAGACGATGGCCCCCGCCCGGGCCGCGGTCGCCACGCTGGCCGAACTCCCGGCCGGCCGCCCGCTCACCGACCTGATCCACCGTCACCTGGGCAACTCGGCAAGCCGTTGGGCCACGCTGCGGGTCACCCTCTCGCGTCATCGGGGCACCCTGGCCGAGTTGCTGGCCCACATCGCCGACGGATCCGTTCCGGACGCCGGTGCGACCGCTCCGCCGGCCCTGTCCAGGCCCTATCGGTTTCTTCTCTACGCCGCCGAACCCGAGGACCTACGCGCGTTGTTGCCGCAGTTGCCCGACGAGTTGTTGCGCGACCTGCTGGGCAAGGGGCCGCTGCCGACGCACGCGCTCGACGTCGCGCTGGCCACCCGCGATCCGCGAGTCTGTGCGACCGTCGCACGCAACGCCGGCCTGGATCCGCGCGAGTTGGGCCGGCTGGTGGCGCTGGACGAACCGAGCGTCGACGCGGCCGTGTACCGCAACCATCACACCCCGCTGACCCTGCGCCGCACCATCGCCTCCGGCGTGCCGCGCACCCCGGGCCGTACCGCACCCGTGCCACTGGACCCGCGGTTGCGCGCCGACCTGCTCGACTGCCGGGACCAGCGCCGGCTCACGCCGCTGGCGGTCAGCGGCGACCCGGAACTCGTGCACGCCGCGCTCCATACGTTCCCGTCCGCCGACGTACGCTGCTTCGCGTTCCTGCGGGTGTGGCAGCGCGGCGGCCCCGAAGCGGTCCGGCGCCTGGTGGAACTCCTCGGCGGGTCGGGCCACTGCGACCAAACGGCCGCCGTCCTGGAGGCGCTCGAAGCCCCCGACGGGCCGAGCCGGTTGGGCACCTCGCGCATCCCCTACGAGGATCCCGAGGCCCTGCCGCGCGTGTTCGCCACCACCAGGGGACGCAACGCCACCCGCCGACTGATGGCCACCCTCGTGCACGAACCGTACGTCTACGACCTGCCGCGCCTGGTCGCGCAGCATCGCGAAACGCCGTACCCGCCCGAGCCGATCGACGAACTCCTGCGCCACGAGCACACCGACGGCGAACTCGGCCGGCTGCTTCGGCTCGCCCTGGTCAACCGCACGTGCGGCACCGGCGCCGAGGATCTCAACCGCGAACCGGTCGACCGGCTGGGCGCCGTCGCGTTCGGCCGCGCCGATGCCGCGTGGGTGAACGACTGCGTCGATCAAGACCTGCTGGATCCGGTCCGGCTGGTGGACACGGCACGGCCGGCCGGCGAGGTGCTACGCGCGCTGCCCAAGCTGACGCCAAAGACGGTGGCCGCGCCGATCCAGGCACGACTGGCGGAACTGGTCCGGACCCACCTGGCCGGCCACGTCGAGGCCACGGTGATCGGACTCGGCCTGCTCGACTCGTTCACCGGCACCGTCGCCGAGCTGATCACCGTCGCCGCACAGGCGGCCGGCCGGCCGCCCGGCGCCGCGCAACGGGCCCTGGACGACGCGGAGATCGCCGAGTACGCCCGCGCCCTCGCGCGGCACGCGCCGACGTTGCGCACCGGCGAGCCGACCGGGCCGACCCTGCCGACCAGACGCGGTCGGCGCAACACCCCCGATCGAGGCTGCGCGCTCGCCGCCGCGCAGTTGTTGCGCCGGATCGTGCCGGATGCGCCGATACCCACCGACCCGTCGGTGCTCGCGGTGTTCGCGGAGACCCTCGAAGCAGATCTGCCCGGCCTGCGCCACCCGGACTGGCTGGTCGCGGCGTGTGCGGCCGGCGGGTGCGACCTGCCGCGCGAACGACTGGCCCGGCGGGATCCGGCCGGCTTCCGGGACACCGCCTCCGCCCCCGTGCGCTATCGCGCGGGCCTGGTCGGGCCGACCGAGATGATCGCCACGACGCCGGCGCGCGTGCTCGGCGCGGCCCGCCCGGGCGAGTTCTCCCAGTTGGCCCGGAAGCCGCTCACCCGGGCGGTACGCGCACTGCTCGCCGACCGACTCGGCCACGATCGCGGCCGCTGGCTCGCCGCGTTGACCGCGATGGACACGGACGCGGGCGAACTGCCGCTGCCCGCACTGCTCGATCGGGTCACCGCCGGGCCCGACCGCCGACCCGAACCCGCGCCCGCAACGCTGTCGAGCGCCGGTGCGGCCCTGCTCGTGTACGCCGACGTGCACGTGCTCCGCGCCGTGCTCCCGTTGCTGGGCCCGCAGGCGCCGAGCTCCCTGGCTCGCGACGCCAAGCGCACCCGGCACGTCGGCGACGACCTCGTCGGGTACGTACTGGGTCTGGCCGACGTGGGTCCCGCACTGGTCCTGGCCGAGGGCGACCCGCGCTCGCCGCACACCCGACACATCCGGGAGAGGCTGCTCGATCGGGGTGATCCGGTGCTGGAAGATCGGCTGTACGGCGACGTGAAGCGGCGTGGGAACGTGGCCGAGCGGCGCCGGATCCTGGCCCGCGCGGCCGAGGACACCCGGCCGTTGTCGCCCGTGCTGCGCCGGCGCCTGCTCGATCCCGGGGTGTTCTCGAAGTACTGGGCGGACTCGTTGCGGGTGTCCGTGGAGGCGGCGTGCCCCGACGTGGTCGAGGTCGCGCTGGCCGGCATGGCCGGGAAGTTGTCGCTGCTCGACCAACTGATCGCGGCCCGCAACGCGTTGCGCTTCGGCGGCCCGCATCGGCTGCGCGCGCTGATCGACCGCGGACTGCTCGGCAGCGGCGCCGCCGGGGTCGCCGCGAAGGCGCTGACCGGCGTCGACGGCGTCGACGACCCGATCGGAGCGGGCGTCGCGGTGCTGACCTCGCGGATCGACCGCGAACTGTCGCCGGCCCGGCTGGTCGCCAGGCTGCGTACCTGTGACCGGCTCGCGGATGCCGAACGCATCCTGGACCGCCCCTACCGGTGCGACTGGACGCTACTGGCAAGCGAGCACGCCCGCGAGCCGTGGCCCGCCGGGGTGCGGCAGGCGCTGGTGAGTCGGCCGGACGCGCCCGAGGAGATCGTCGTGGCGATGGCGACCGACCTGCGTCCCGCCGAGGCGTTCGCGGCGGCCCGGCGCGGCCCGCGGGCGGCCCGGACCGTCGCCGCGTGGGTGCTGCCGGACGGCGGTACCGCCGAATGGCACGTCGAGATCGAGGGGTTGATCGAGGCGGGCCTGCTCGGCGGCCACGACCTGGTGCACGAGGTGGGTCATGCCGACCGCGTGTTGCGCTACCTGGCCGACGCCGGGGCACGCGTCGACCCGTCCGAGCCGGTGCGGGTGGCGGTGGCGGCCGCCTATACCGAGGTCGCCGCGCTGACCGTGGATCTGCTCGGCACCGAGGACCGGTCCTGGCAGCGCCTGTTCGCCGCGCTGACCGAGCGCGACGAGCACTGGCGTCGCGCCGAGGGGCCGGCCGCGGGGGTCGCCGCACTGCTCGCGTACGCGGCGCGCGAACCGCTGGAGCCGGCCGCCGGTTCGGGTACCCGGACGCTGGTCCCCGAGGCCGCGCCGGGCGCCGCATCGGGTGGTTGACCGGGGGCTGTTCGGGCTCAGCCGATCAGGTTCTTCTCCAGGTCGCCCAGGATCGAGTTCGCCGCGACCACGCCCAGGCCGAGGTACCAGGTTTCGTCCGGGACCGTGACGGCCTTGCCCTTCTGCACCGCGCCGAGCTTCTTCCACAGCGGGTTGTCGGTCACCCGGGCCTGCGCGGTCTTGTCCGCGGGGCCGTAGGTGCCGACAAAGATCCTGTCCGCGTCGGCCTCGGTGATCCGCTCCTCGGACAGTTCCACGGCCAGGTCGTCGATGTTCTGGTTGGCCGGACGCGGCAGGCCCACGTCCTGGAGCACGGTGCCGATCAGCGACTTGTTCGCGTACAGGCGGATCTTGCCCGGCATGAAGCGGACCATGGAGATGGTCGGCTTGTTCGAGCCCAGCTTGTCGCCGAGCGCCCTGGCCCGGGTCTGGTAGGCGTGCAACTGCGCTTGGGCCTCGGCGGTCTTGTCCAGGGCCGCGGCGTTGAGCAGGAAGTTCTCCTTCCAGGTGTAGCCGGGGCGCACCGAGAACACGGTCGGCGCGATCTTGCTCAACACCGCGTACTGCTGTTCCGCGCGCAGCTTGCTGCCCAGGATCAGGTCCGGCTTGAGGTTCTCGATCGCCTCCAGGTTGAGGCTGTTGATCGTGCCGACCTTGGCCGGCTTGCCCGCTTTGCCGTCCAGATAGGCCGGGAGTTCCTGGGACCCGTCGGTGAAGGCGACGCCGACCGGCTGCACGCCCAGCGCCGCGACGTTGTCCAGTTCGCCGGTGTCCAACACGACGACCCGCTTGGGCTGCGCCTTGAGCGTCACGTCGCCCATCGCGGTGCGGATCGTGCGCGGGTACTGACCGGGCGCGGCGTCGGTGCCCAGGCCCGTGGTCACCTGGCCGGCGCTGCCGAACTCCTTGCCGCCGGCTGCGACGGCGGGCTTGCCGCCGCCCTTGTTCCCGTCGGACGAGTCCGAGCCGCAGGCTCCGGTGAGCAGGGCGGCGGACAGGGTCACGGCGACGGCGGCGATCCGGCGGCGAGGTATCGGCATGGGTCCTGGTTCCTTGGCGCGTGTGGGGACACGAGCCGGGCGCTGCGACGAGGCGGCGCTCGGCCCGCGCTGCTGGGGCAGGGCGATTCGGTGAGGCAAGCCTTACCTTTCCTTACCCTAGGGGATCCTTGCCGCGGATCAACCATCAGGGCCGAGACCGGGCACCGGCCGGCCCGGGCCCGGTCGGCGGCGCGGGGCCGGCGCATCCGTTGACGGCGCCGCCGGTGCGGCGCAAGACTCGACAGTCCCGGGGGAGGTGAGGCCGGTGGTGGCCGCCGACGTGCTCGATCCCGACTTCGACGCGATCCGACGGGAGGAGTACGGCTACCTGGACGACGAGGGCCTGGTCTACCTCGACCACACCGGAGCGGGGTTGGCCGCACGCAGCCAACGACGGGCCCACGCGGAGCGGCTGTCCGGGGCCGTTTTCGGCAACCCGCACTCCGAACACCCGGCCTCGGTCGCGTCCACGACGTTGGTGGAGAGCACCCGCCGGGCGATCCTGGACCACTTCAACGCCGACCCCGACCGGTACGCGGCCGTGTTCACCGCGAACGCCACCGGCGCCTGCCGACTGGTCGGCGAGGCCTACCCGTTCCGCCGGGGCACCCGCCTGGTCCTGCCGATCGACAACCACAACTCGGTGAACGGGATCCGCGAATACGCCCGCGCCGGCGGTGCCCGCACCCGCTACATCGGCCTGACCGGCGCCGATCTGCGCCTGGACGGCGACGCGCTGCGCGCCGCGCTCTCCCGCCGCCGAGGCTTGTTCGCCTATCCCGCGCAGAGCAATTTCACCGGGGTCCATCACTCCCTGGACTGGATCGGCGTCGCCCGGGACCACGGCTACGACGTGCTCTTGGACGCGGCCGCGTTCACGCCCACCAATGTGCTCGATCTGCGCGCAATCCAGCCGGAGTTCGTCGCCGTGAGCTGGTACAAGGTGTTCGGCTACCCGACCGGCGTGGGCTGCCTGCTGGCCCGCCGGGACGCGCTCGCGCGGCTGCGCCGGCCGTGGTTCGCGGGCGGCACGATCGAGGCGGTCAGCGCGCAGGGCGGCTGGCATCGCATGGCCGGGGACGAATCCGCCTACGAGGACGGCACGCTCAACTTCCTCGCCATCCCCGACGTCGCGCACGGCCTGGCCTGGGTGGACTCGCTGGGCATGCGGGCGATCCACGACCGGGTCGCCGATCTCACCGCCCATCTGCTCGCCGGATTGGCCGAGTTACGCCACCACTCCGGCGCGCCGCTGATCCGGGTGTACGGACCGGACACGGTGCACGCCCGGGGCGGCACGGTCGCCTTGAACATCCTGGACACCGCCGGCGTCGTGGTCGACGAGCGCATCGTCGCCCGCGACACCGCCGCCGCGGGAATCTGCGTGCGCACCGGCTGCTTCTGCAATCCGGGCGCGGGCGAGGCGGCGTTCGCGATCGGGCGCCGGATGCTGCGCGGCGCGGTGTTGCGTACGGCCGCCTCCGGCGGGACGCTCGACGACTACCTGACCCGCCTCGGGCTGCCCTCCGGCGGCGCGGTGCGGGTCTCGCTCGGCCTGCCGTCCACGATCGCCGACGTGGACGCCTTCCTCGACTTCGTCGCGCGCACCTACCGCGACCGGCCGATCGACGCCCGGGGCCTGTCTCCTCGGCTGCGCTGCTGACCCGCCCGAACCGCCGGGTGCGCCTCGCGGGTGCGCGTGC